>JAPUEV010000395.1 GCA_027492415.1 Ignavibacteria bacterium | reverse complement strand
AAAAGTCTGTTTGATATTGATAGTAATATAAATTTTAAGATTATTTGTTTCTTTTAAATATGATAAGACTTTTGTAGTCTGATAAAAAACGTTTTGCAGAGTAAAATTTATGAGTAACTTAATAATAGCAGGAAAAGAATTTAAATCACGGCTTATAGTCGGTACATCCAGGTATCCTGACCCGCATACAATGCTCCAGTCACTGGAAGCAAGCGGCGCAGATTTTATTACAGTATCAATTCGCAGGCTGAACCTGAAGAGCGCAAGCGGTCAGGAAAGTATTATGAATATGATCGACAGGGAAAGGTATTCAATACTACCCAATACTGCCGGATGTTTTACCGCAAAGGAAGCTGTTTTAACAGCCCAGCTGGCCCGCGAAGCATTAGAAACGAACTGGGTAAAGCTTGAGGTAATAGGTGATGATGAAACATTGTTCCCTGATGTGACCGAGCTTTTAAAAGCTGCTGAGGAGCTATTAGCCGATGGATTTATTGTGCTGCCGTACTGCAACGATGACCCTATCACATGCCGCAAGCTTGCAGATATGGGCTGCGCAGCTGTAATGCCGCTTGGCGCTCCGATTGGCTCCGGTATGGGCATAAGGAATCCTTACAACATACAGATAATCCGTGACCTAATAGATATTCCCGTCATAGTAGATGCAGGAGTTGGCACTGCAAGTGATGCAGCGCTGGCTATGGAGCTTGGTGTTGACGGAATATTAATGAACACAGCTATTGCGGGGGCGGAGCATCCTGTTAAAATGGCGCGCGCTATGAAGCTTGCAATTGAAGCAGGCCGCCTTGCGTTTGAAGCGGGCAGAATTCCGAAAAGATTATACGCAAAAGCCTCAAGCCCGATTGAAGGAATGATAAATTCATAAAACTAAATTTCACCACAGCTATGGTAAAATTATTATTTGTACTCGCAGCATTGCTTGTCATAAGTATTTCATCATATTCTCAATCAATTGAAGGTGACTATTACCTTGGCGATGAAAAAGTAAGTATAACTATGGATGATAATTCATATTACGTAGTTTACGCAAAGGATAATATAAAAAGGCTTCTTCAGTATGAAGAGAACACACCTGAAAATGACCAGATATGGATTGAATGGCAGAACGCAAAACAAACAGGTACGCTGGTGTTAAAAAGTGATTATTCTTCCGGCAGGTATACTGATTACCGCAGCGGGGCTGAATCCTTCATAAAAAAAATAAACTAGCTATCTCTAAACTTCCGGCAAAAAATAAAATAAATTTCAGGCTCATAGCCATAAGCAATAGAAAGCTTTGTAAAGCTGACCTGGTTAAACAGTCAGTATCACTGGCAAAAGCGGGTATAGGGGCTATACAGCTTCGTGAAAAGGACCTTCCGGCATCAGAATTACTGAAGCTGGCGAAAGAGCTTTGTGGAAAATTAAAAAAATATAATACTAAACTGCTGATTAATGATAGGCTTGATATTGCAATGCTCTCAGGCAGTTACGGGGTACATTCAACCTCATCAGGCATTAGTAACGCTGATATAAGGAAACATTCCAAAGCATTGCTTGCCGGCAGGAGTGTTCATTCATTGAACGAAGCAATGAAAGCGGAAAAAGAAGGATTCGATTATATTTTATTCGGACCCGTATTCAGAACACCCGCAAAAGTAAAATACGGCAAGCCGCAGGGATTAAAAAAGCTTGAAAACATTTGTTCAGCGGTAAAGATACCGGTATTTGCTGTAGGCGGCATAACACCACGCAGAATTAAGAAATGTATCAATGCAGGAGCATTTGGGACAGCAGGTATAAGAGAATTTATGATAACAGCCAATGCAAAAAAAACTGTAAAAGAATATATGAATGAAATTACAGGGAACTAAAGTGAAAAATATTGGTAAGATATGTATCATCACTGATACAACGGTTCAGAAAAAATATTCACATTTAGAAATTGCAAAGCTCGCCATCAAAGGCGGGGCAGATATTATTCAGCTGCGGGATAAACATCTTTCAACATCTGAATTAATTGAAACAGCAAAAAAAATAGCAGCATTGTGCAGAAAAAGTAAAGTGATTTTCCTTGTAAACGATAGAGTTGATGTAGCTTTGGTAAGTGATGCTGATGGTGTTCATTTGGGACAGGAAGATATTCCAGTTAAAGATGCCAGGAAGCTCTTAGGCAGAAATAAGATAATAGGCGGTACCGCTCATGATATGAAGGAAGCACTTGAATGCGATAAAGCAGGCGCGGATTATATTGGTTTCGGGCATATTTACCCGACGGCATCAAAACATAAGCCGGATAAGCCAAAAGGCACTATGATGCTTAAAAAAATTGTTGGAAGGATTAACATTCCTGTACTTGCAATTGGTGGTATTACACCGCAGAATTTAAATGAGGTAATGCAAACCGGTGTACACGGTGCGGCATTCATAGGGTCAGTGCTTAAAAGCAGTGACCCGGTTAAAACGATTAAGGAAATAAGGAAAATAATATATGCCAAACAGTAAAGCTAAGAGTAAAAAATGTGTTTTAACAATTGCGGGCTCTGATTCCGGTGCAGGTGCCGGGATACAGTCAGATATCAAGACATTCAAAAATCACGGTGTATACGGGCTTTCAGTCATTACCGCTGTAACAGCCCAGAATACAAAAGGTGTGCAGTCATCTTACACATTGCCGGCTGCTTCAGTCACCTCACAGCTTAAGAGTGTCTTTGCTGATTTTAGTGTTAAAGCAGCCAAAACGGGAATGCTTGTATCAGCAAATATAATTGAGGCAATTACCGCAGAGTTCAAAAAAAGAAAAAATATCAGGCTGGTTGTCGACCCTGTAATTTACTCCAAAAATGCATTTACCATGCTTAATAAGCAGGGGATAGCTGCATTAAAGAAACAATTGCTAAAGATAACATACCTGCTTACCCCGAATATACCTGAAGTTGAAATATTAACAGGTATGAAGATCGATTCTATTGATGACCTTGAAACCTCTGCAGTGATGCTGCATGAGCTTGGCGCTAAGAATGTCCTGATAAAAGGCGGACATTTAAAAGCATCTATAGGGCTCCCACTGGGGACAGATGTACTTTTTGACGGCTCTAAATTCTACCTGTTCAGCACAAATTATATCTCAACAAAAAATACACATGGTATCGGCTGCACGCTTTCAGCGGCAATAACGGCAAATCTTGCCCTTGGCAATAACCTGATAATATCGATAGATAAGGCTAAAAGCTACGTTGTGAAATCTTTAAAGAGAACTTCCAGGCTTGGCAAAGGATTTAACCCTGTAGAACAATAATTATTAATAATATGAAAAATAATATTGATATAAATAAAATTCTTAAAGAAGCAAAGTTCAATACTTCCCGCAGCGGCGGCAAAGGCGGGCAGAACGTTAATAAAGTAGAAACCAAGGTAGAGCTTGTTTTTAATATTAACTCTTCGATGACGATTGATGAAGAAGTGAAATCAATTTTACTGAAAAAGCTTTATAACAAGATCGATAATGAATCCAATATCAGGGTAACCTCACAGACCGAAAGAACTCAGCTGGGTAATAAGAAAAAGACAGTTGAGAAATTCATTAAACTGCTTGATAAAACATTGATTAAAGAAAAGTTCCGGATCAAAACAGTAAAAAGCTTTTCTTCCAAGCAGCAGGTGCTTGAAAGCAAAAAGATACACAGCAGGAAAAAAGAACAGCGCAAATTAAAAGACCTGGATATTGATTAATATATACACGGGAATCATTAGTAAAATTATCTTTTAGGATATACTTTTACTCAATTTTTTTCATTAATTTAGCTTAATTGAAATAAACCTGGAACAGCTAAATTATGAAGACAGTATTTTCAGTATTTTTAACTTTTCTCGCTTTAACCCTTTTATCATCATCAATAAATGTATATTCAAAAGATCATTATATCGTTCACCGGGGTGAAAGGCTCTACATGAATGATGTAAATAATTATATTTCAGTACGGTTTAAAGATAATACGTCTGTAAATGAAATGGATAAAGCCTTAAGCCGGATATCACCATTTACGAAGTCATCAAGCTATTTTACAGCGGGCTCAAAAACAGGCGCAAATTATTCAGTTGCTGTAATTGAAATAAAGGAAAGTATGCTTAAGAATCCTTACATATTAAATGATATCAAACAGAGCCTCTCTTCATACAGTGCGGTATCATACCTGGGAGGATGTTACAGGTATAATGATAAGGTGCTGCATTTTTCAACCGGTGAAGTAATTGTAAAATTCAAAAAAAATGTTCAGTTCAAAGATATATCCAATCTTAATAAGCTGTTTGGCTCTTCTGTTATTGAGCAGGTGAAAGATTTTGAAAATACTTATCTTATATCCATTGATCCCTTAAGCAGTGATGATGTCTTTGAGCTTTCTAACAGGTTTGCAATTACACAGTTTGTTGAATTTGCGCAGCCAAATTTTATTCGTTCGGGAATGCTGCTTGAGGTTGAAGGTAATAAAGAAAGATCCGGTAAAACTGTTACAGAAAAACTGAACAGTGATGCTTTAACACCTAATGATACACTGATACCCAGAATGTGGAATATCAGGAATACCGGTGCAAATATTCCGGATGGAATAAACGGGACACCCGGGTGCGATATGAATATGATAAATGCATGGGATATTACTACCGGTAACCCAAATGTTATGATAGCGATAGTTGATACGGGAATTGATACTAATCATTTTGACCTGAGACCGAATTTATGTGACAGGAACCTTTGGTATGATGCTTATGATAATGACCAAAAACCGTATGATGAATATTACCACGGTACAGGTGTAAGCGGGATAACATCGGCGGCAGGCAACAATATTGCGGGTAATGCGGGAATAGCTTATACCAGCCAGGTAATGCCTGTAAGGGTATTTGGTCCATTCCCTCAGGGATTTACAACTGATCTTATCCTGGCTAAAGGATTAAACTGGTCATGGACTCACGGCGCATGCGTAATAAACTGCAGCTGGGGCGGCGGT
>JAPUEV010000394.1:706-5011 GCA_027492415.1 Ignavibacteria bacterium | reverse complement strand
TATTTTGTATATGATTCCAAGAAATCAGGCTCAATGACAACCTCGCATTTAAGGTTCGGTCCAAAACCAATACGCTCCACTTATCTTATCACAAAAGCCAATTTTATAGCATGCCACCAGCCCTCTTTCCTGGATAGGATAGATATGCTGGCAAATGCTGAAGAAGGCGCAACATTCCTTCTGAATTCACTGGTACCAAAGGAAAATATATTTGCAGATCTTCCAAAGAAAGTTCAGCAGACAATTATTGATAAGAAAATAAAATTATATGTAATTGATGCTTACAAGGTTGCAAAAGAAACCGGAATGGGTGTAAGAATTAACTCAATCATGCAGACCTGTTTCTTTGCAATATCTAATATACTTCCCAGGGAAGAAGCAATTGCAAAGATTAAAAAGACCATCGAAAAGACTTATGGCAAAAAAGGTGAAGCAGTTGTAAAAATGAATTTTGATTCCGTTGATAAAACCCTTGAAAACCTTTTTGAAGTTAAAATCCCTGAAACCTCATCAGGCGAAATGCTGATGAGAGAAACTGTTTCAGCCAGGGCACCTGAATTTGTAAAGAATGTTACATCCATGATGATAGAAGGCCGCGGTGATCTGATCCCGGTCAGTATGCTTCCTGATGACGGAACATATCCATCGGGTACTGC
The DNA here is from genome assembly GCA_027492415.1 of Ignavibacteria bacterium. Lineage (GTDB taxonomy): Bacteria > Bacteroidota > Ignavibacteria > Tepidaquicellales > OLB5 > OLB5. The sequence continues at coordinate 4,355 of JAPUEV010000394.1, read as the reverse complement.
AATGTGGGAAAAAAGGAATATTGCCCTCGAGGTCCCTGTATGGGATATGGCAGTTTGTATTCAGTGCAACAAATGCGCAATAGTCTGCCCCCATGCAGCAATAAGGCCAAAGGTTTATGACCAGGGTGAGCTTATAAATGTACCTGAAACATTCAAATACACAAAGTATAAAGGCAAAGAATACGGCGAAAGCGCCCAGTACAGCCTGCAGGTAGCAGTTGAAGACTGCACCGGCTGCGGAATATGTGTTGAAGTTTGCCCGGCAAAGAATAAACAGGAAACCCGTTTTAAAGCTATTAATATGGTTCCCCATGAAACTGACGGCTTAAGGGAAAATGAAGCAGTTAATTTTGATTACTTCCTTAACCTGCCTGAAGTTGACAGGACAAAAGTAAATACATCTGCGGTAAAAGATTCACAGTTCCTCCAGCCGCTGTTTGAATTTTCCGGGGCATGTCTGGGCTGCGGAGAAACTCCTTACGTTAAGCTTGTAAGCCAGTTATTCGGCGATAGAGCCGTGATTGCCAATGCAACAGGATGCTCTTCAATTTACGGAGGCAACCTGCCCACAACACCATGGACAAAGAACAAAGATGGCCGCGGACCCGCATGGAGCAATTCACTCTTCGAAGATAACTCCGAATTTGGCTTAGGCTACCGTTTGGCAATAGATAAACATAATGAACAGGCAGTATTCCTGCTTAAGAAATTTGCATCTGAAGCCGGCGAAAAGCTGGTTGATGAAATATTGAATGCAAACCAGGATGATGAGCTTGGAATATTTAATCAAAGGGCAAGAGTTAAGGATCTGCAGAGAAAATTAAAGAATATCAAAGGTGATGGCGCAAGGTCGCTTGAATGGCTTAGCGATTACCTGGTAAAAAAATCTGTCTGGATAATGGGCGGTGACGGCTGGGCTTATGATATAGGCTTCGGGGGATTGGATCACGTGCTGCTTTCAGGCAAAAACGTTAATGTATTGGTTTTAGATACTGAAGTTTATTCAAATACAGGCGGGCAGACCTCTAAATCAACGCCGCGCGCTGCAGTTGCAAAGTTCTCTGCTTCGGGAAAAACTACTGCTAAGAAAGATCTTGGGCTGCTTGCAGTTAGCTATGGTAATGTTTATGTTGCAAGGGTGGCATTGGGTGCCAGTGATACACAGACACTTAAAGCCTTCACAGAAGCCGAAAAGTATGACGGACCCTCGCTTATCAGTGCTTACAGCCATTGCATAGCACACGGAATAAACATGAGAACCGCGAACCAGAACCAAAAAGCTGCAGTTGAATCAGGTTACTGGCCGCTCTTCAGGTTTAACCCTGAGCTTATCAATAAAGGCGAAACACCATTCAAGCTGGATAGTAAACCGCCGAAGATAAAGCTTGCTGATTATGCTTATATGGAAACAAGATATAAGATGCTTACCAAATCTCACCCTGAACATGCCAAGGTTCTTATGACCGAAGCGCAGGAAGATGTAAGGAAACGCTGGAAGATGTACGAAGATCTTTCAGCTGATTACGAAAAAGCATTTGTAAAGATATAATTGAACAATCTCCGCGCAGGCGGGATCTGGATTTGTTTTATTTTTATTCAATTTAAATAAGATTATTAAATAATGGATTCCCGCCTACGCGGGAATAGACGATCATGATAGACCTCTCAACACATTATCTTGGAATGAACCTGAAGAACCCTATTGTTCCTTCAGCATCACCGCTAACGCGTGATATTGGAAATGTAAAAAAAATGGAAGATGCCGGGGCATCGGCAGTAGTAATGTACTCACTCTTCGAAGAGCAGATTACCCACGAGGCAATGGAGCTGTATCACCATACTTCATATCATGAAGATACTCATGCTGAAGCACTGTCATATTTTCCTGAGCAGGATTACAAGCTTGGGCCGGATGAATACCTTGACCATTTGCATAAAATAAAACAGAGTGTAAACATTCCTGTTATAGGCAGCTTAAACGGATGCACCGATGGCGGATGGACAAAATATGCAAAGTTGATAGAAGAAGCGGGAGCTGACGCGCTTGAGCTTAATATGTATATGCTGGCTACTGATTTTAATACAACATCTGATGATATTGAAAATATTTATGTCGAAACACTTCGTTCAGTAAAATCAAATATCGGGATTCCTGTTGCAATGAAGATTAGTCCGTACATAAGCGCAATGGGTCACTTTGCCAAAAGGCTTGATAATGAAGGCGCTGACGGATTAGTGCTATTCAACAGGTTCTACCAGCCTGATATTGACCTCGAAAATCTTGAAGTTGTGCCCAATGTACTCTTAAGCAACAGCCAGTCAATGCGCCTGCCTTTAAGGTGGATCGCAATTCTATATGGCAGAATAAATGCTTCACTTGCTGCAACAAGCGGCGTGAACACAGCCGAAGACGTGTTAAAGCTTACAATGACAGGTGCTGCAGTCACACAGATATTTGCTGCTTTACATAAATACGGAATAGATCATATTAAGACAATACTTGCTGATATGGAAAAATGGATGACAGAGCATGAATATGAATCACTGAAAATGATGAGAGGCTCTATGAGCCACAAGTCCGTTGCCAATCCAGCAGCTTTTGAAAGAGCAAACTATATGAAGGCTCTTAACAGCTTTAAATAGTATTAAATTATGCTGTGAATGTAAAATTCTTCAGAATATTTGCAGTTGCACTTCTTTACCTCAATGGCTTAACTGCTATTGGCGGCGGGATGGTTTTAATAATTGATCCCAAAGGCAGTATCCTTCAGTTATCAGTTTCTCTGCTAAGTGGCTCCCCTTTCAATAATTATCTAATACCCGGCATTATACTATTGGTTTTTAACGGATTTTTCAGTCTGTTTACGCTATATTTCACAATAAAAAAGAAGCCATACTTTCCTTACTTAATAATTATGCAGGGTTGTATTTTATTTTTGTGGCTCAGCACACAGGTAATTATGATAAATTATTTCTTTGCACCTTTGCATATAACATATTACCTCTTATCACTGTTTCTAATTATATCCGGATTTATTATTTTAAAAAATAATAAATAATTTTTACAGAATTCTCAAATCATACCAATTCTTAATATGGATTTTAAAAATGTTTATGATGATTCCTTGCGTGCTGACTCTTACTCTCAGCTTGAATTCCCCGGGACTTACTATCTTGCATACAGGGATATTCCGGAAATAATTAAAAAATATGCCTCAGGTAAAACCGCAATGGATTTTGGCTGCGGCACGGGACGCTCAACCAGGTTCATAAAAAAACTTGGATATGAAACAACAGGAGCTGATATTTCTGAGGGTATGCTGACAAAAGCGTCTGAATCAGATCCCGGGGGGAAATATTACAATATTTCCGAAAGCGGCCTAGAAATTTTTGCGGGGAAAAGTTATGATCTTATCACAGCAGTTTTTACTTTTGATAATATCCCGGGTAAAGAAAACAGAGTAAGTTTATTAAAACAGCTTGGCGGATTATTAAACAGTAACGGTATAATTGTGCTTGTTGATTCAACACCGGAAATTTACATCAATGAATGGCTCTCGTTTTCTACAAAAGATTTTCCGGGAAACCTGGAAGCTAAAAGCGGTGATAAGGTTAAAATTATTATGACAGACGTTGAAGATAAAAGGCC
>JAPUEV010000394.1:0-696 GCA_027492415.1 Ignavibacteria bacterium | reverse complement strand
GATATTGATTATCAGGATATGTTCCGAGCAGCAGGTTTAAATTGTATTGCAGCTCATAAACCGCTTGGGTATGTTAGCGAGCCTTTCCATTGGGTTAATGAAACAACAATTGCTCCGTGGATAATTTACGTTCTTAAAAAATAAGCACTACGCTGTTTCTTTATTATACCGGTTACGGTAATCAACCGGTGACATGCCCGTAATTTTCCTGAACACGTCACGGAAAGCTTTCGTATCTGTATATCCAACATCAAACATAACTTCATTCACGGTTTTTCTGCCCTGTTCAAGCTCTTTTTTTGCAGCTTCAATTTTTACTCTTTTTGTATACTCTACAACTGTATTATTAGTAGCTTTCTTAAATCTGCGTTCAAAAGTCCTTCGTCCGATCCCAAACACATCTGAAAGTCTGTCAACGGTCAGCATATCATTGTAATTCAGCTCAATATATTCCTGCGCTTTTTTTATTGCATCATCATCGTGATCCTTTTCGCCACGGAAAATTATAAATGGTGACTGGCTTGAGCGCGCTATATCAAGTAAAAAGAATTTTGATGCAAGTATTGCAGTATCGCGGCCTGTATATTTTTCTACAAGGTAAAGCAGCAGGTTCCATAATGATGTCGCTCCCCCGCTTGAATACAATCCGTTCTGGTCTGTCACCACTTTATCGCCTGCAAGAACAACGTCAGGGTA
>JAPUEV010000393.1 GCA_027492415.1 Ignavibacteria bacterium | reverse complement strand
TTACAGAAAGATCACCTATACCATTGTTTTCAACTAATTGACCTGAAATGAATTCATATGGCATTGAAGCATTTAAGCGCAGGTTTTTTGCCAGCTCCATATCCGCTTCAAGCTTAAAAGTACCGTAAGCAATATCGTTCAGGTTGCCGTTTATATCGGGATCCTTTCCGCTGTAACCGTAAGCGTAGCTTAATGATAACAGGTTTTTCTTCAGCACAAATTCATTTATCGGATGCCTGCCAATTACGCAAACTCCGGCATCAGAGCATTGCGCAAAAACACTGTACGTTGCGGCAAATAAAAATATTATCAAAGCTAATTTATTCAGCATATATATTCATAGTTTGACAATTTTAACTATTTATGTGGTGTATTTCAATTCTATAAGGGAATTTGATAAAAGTAACCTCTCCTGTTAAACAAGGCAGTTACAGAAAGGCGAACGATAAGAAAATTATCTGTAGGCGGCATGGCTCGCCTTCCGCAATAATTACACCGGGGCAAGCTTGTTATAAGATAATATTTCGTTATCTCAGTTTCCCCTGTTTAACTGCTTACTATTTTCGCTGTTTTAATTAATCCTTATGCCTATTCAAATACCCATCCAGAGAAAACGTCCCCGAGCCTTCAAACAGGAACAGCGCTGAAAGAGCGAGAACCAGTATTGTCAGCCCTGCTTCAGGTTTAAGCTGCATAAAACCGCTGGGCAGCAAAATAAAAATAATATTGCATATCAATACCGGTATCTGGAGTGCCGCGGCAAAGCGTGTAAGTAACCCTGTAAGTATTAACAGGCCGCCAACTAAATGGATGCCTATAATTCCATGAGCCGCTGTCATAGTATAGAACCCAAATCCATACTTCTGAACAATTTCAATTACTGCGCTTTTATTTGATATGAAATAAATTGCCTGCCAGATGAGGATTATTCCAAGCAGTACGCGGAAAATATCAAGCCAGAGCGGATGATGCTTTTCTGACCACGAATCAATTTTATGAAGAAGGTACATGGTTTAAGTCCCCCTTTCATTTCAAAAATAACGCATAATATCAGCCATTCAAATGATAATGGTCACGTGAATTTGTAATATTTATCCCGGTACCCTCTGCTTTTCAGAGTCTCTGCGAAGCATGACTATGAAATAATTGAAATAAAATCTTCTCCCTTTAATATTCTTATTTATATATATATTTTTAAGCAGAATGCTGCAGATAATATACATAGGCGTTGGCGGATTCATAGGAGCTGTATCAAGATTCCTAGTCTCGCGTTATATGAATAACCTTCTGCCAAATTTTCCTTTGGGAACCTTAACGGTTAACATCATTGGCAGCTTTATACTCGGTTTCATCGTTTACTCAGTTTCGCTCGGAAGATCCATCTCACCCGAAATGCGTGATTTTATCACTATCGGAATTCTGGGCGGCTTTACAACTATGTCATCGTTCGCTTACGAATCTTTCCGTTTAATGGAGCTGGGTGAGATCTTATTGTTCTCTTTAAACCTGGCTATGAACCTTGTACTTTGCATAGCTGCAGTATACGCAGGCAAAGAGCTTGCGGTTTTTATTGCAAAGTAATTTTTTTGCAGGAATTTCTGTTTTATAATATAGAAGCATTTTCGTTAATTAATTTTTGCATCACATTAACATGCTTTTGTTTATGCGGAGGTTATAACCATGCAAAAAGAATCAACCGGAACACAGCTGAGAATATTTATCGGTGAAAGCGATAAATATGAAGGAAAAAATCTTTACAAGTATTTAACCAATTACCTCAGGGAGCATGAGTACGCAGGCATAACTGTTCTGCGGGGAATTACCGGCTTTGGAAAAGCCAGCTTAATTCACACCAGCGATCTCATGGAGCTTTCCAGTGACCTGCCTATTGTAATTGAAATAACGGATACTGAAGAGAACATCGAAAAGCTGAAAAATATTTTCGATGAAACCGGGATGATTGGCAGCTCTTTAATAACGGAGGAAAAAGTTAAGATCCTAAAGTACGGCTTAAACTAAAAAACCAATTTAATATTTCACATCCATCCTATGCAGCCGGGTAATACAAAGCCGGGTTCATTTGAGCCCGTTACCGGAGTCTCTTTGCCGGCAAAGATTTTAAGGATTTTTGTCTTTTCAAATTTCTTTATCACAATATGCGCTGTTGCAATGAGCAGTTACACAGCACAGGATTTTCAATACTCTTTAAATTTAACTTTACTGGTCTTTACGGCATCAGGCACTCTTTGCAGCTACTCCTTTCACTGGCTGCTTCCTTCAACACATAATAAGCTTTCTCCCAGAGAAAAATGGAGCCTAGATAACAGGACTCTGTTGTTTATTCTTTTTTTTATCGGCGCTGCAGGTTCGTTCTATTCTATCTTACCGCTTGTGAGCCATTACATGGCACTTCTTCCGCTTATAATACTTACTTTTCTCTATTCTTCCGGCAAGCTGCCGCGGGGACCCTTTGTTTTCTTCCGCAGGTATTTTATCGGCAAGACCATTTACCTGGCCCTGATGTGGAGCCTGGTAACAGTATACCTGCCCATAGCTGTAAATAATGGGGAGTGGAGCGCTGCACATACTTTATTTTTGATCAACCGTTTTTTCTTCCTTTTTGCTATCTGCATTCTTTTTGATCTTCGTGACAGGGATTCCGATACCCTGCAGGGGATAAAAAGCTTTATAACGATCTTGCCCGTTGACAGGATAAAATACCTGTACTTTACCAGCATTGCAGCTTCAATGGTCTCAGGGTTAATTTTGTTAATGCAGGGGTATTCTTCTGCAAGCATTTTTGCAATGCTGCTGCCCGTCTTCATGTTAATATTTATATATAGATACAGCACTATGACCCGTTCAGAAATTTGGTTCTATTTTGTTCTTGATGGGATTATGATGCTTTCAGGTTTATTGTTTTCAGTGTTTACTTTATTTGTTTGAATTTTCTTTGTTCAGAAATTGTTAAAATTATTTTCCCTGTGTTAATACCCGCACAATAAATTAACACTATTACAACAGCTGCCTAAGCATCCACTAATCAATTCCTAACCCTCCGGTTCTATCTTTGTAACTCCACAAAGAAATTCAGCTATCAAAATAAATAATCTAACCACAGTACAATTTATGAAAAAATTCATTCTTTCTTTGCTGCTGGTGTTTATGGCGGCAGGGTCTTCGCTTTCTCAAAGCTACCCGTTTGCTGCTTTAGATACCAATTTCATTACAAACTATTTACTTGTTCCACCGGCTTACCAGTTCTCTATTATCTTTCAGCAGAACCAGCCTGTTGTATTGAACAACGGCTCACAGTATCCCTCCAGGGGCGTAAATGATTATATAATATTTATCCCAAACAATGGCTCAAGTACAAATGGATGGTTATTTGTAAACCACGAAACTGCTGATTCCAACACATTCCTGGGTGATGGCGGAGGAGCAACAACATTTCCTGTTACACGTGTAGGAAATTCATGGTTCCCTGCGGGTCCGTTTAAACACATGAACTTTGCGCATCTTGGCGGAACTCTGAGCAACTGTGCGGGAGGCAGCGGTATACTTGCAAACGGGAATATTTTAACCGCCGAAGAATTTCCGCCGGCAAACAATCTGGCTCTTTATAATAACGGCGCAGGCGTTAGGGATACCAATGATTTTGGCGGTTACAAAAAATATATCAATTATGGATGGATGGTTGAGTGTAACGTACAGGGTGATACCGCTGTAAGAAAATCTTTCCAGATGGGAAGGTATTCCCACGAAGCTGCTCTTGTAATGCCGGACGGCAGAACAATATACCTTACTGATGATAACTCAGGAGGATGTTTCTTTAAATTTGTGGCTAACACTTTTGGTGATTACTCAGCGGGACAGTTATTTGCATATAAGCAGGTTGGCTCAGCCGGTACTTGGCTTCCTATGCCTATGAACAGGGATTCACTGAATAACTCAAGAGATGTTGCCCAGAGACTTGGCGCTACAATATTCAACAGGCTTGAAGATATTGATATTGATGCCGGCGGAATGATATATATTGCAGAAACTGGCGCTGACTCGGTTAACTTATCGGCATCTATAAGTAACGGCGGGGTGGTAGCAAATCATTTAGTGCCTTTAAGTGTTGGCGGCGGCAGGTATGATGACCCGTATGGCAGAGTATTAAAATTCGATCCTGTAACGCTTGGTATATCGGTTCTGATACAGGGCGGAACTGCTGCAGACGGTAAAACAAATTTTGCAAGCGTTGATAATATTGCAATAGATAAACAAAGAAATATTATCTATCTCCATGAAGATCTTATCGGCTCCACACGCGGCAGGCAGCCTTCATTTATCACATCATCATCTGCATGGATATGCGAAATTTACGCGTTGAATTTAGGTGTTGCCAATCCAACTGTAAATGACCTGAAGAGATTCGCGATCTTCCCGAAAGGTTCAGAAGCTACCGGAGGGTATTTTACACCTGACTTCAATACTTTTTTTGTGAATGTTCAGCATCCTGCAAGCGGCAACGGCGCTCCTTTCAATGTATCAACAACAGTAGCAATAACCGGCTTCCCTTCACTTACCGGGGTTAACGGCCAGGGCGGGTTAACGCCGGATAAGTTTTCTCTTAGCCAGAATTATCCTAACCCCTTCAATCCTTCAACAACAATTAAGTTTGCTGTTGCTAAAGATGGCGATGTTAAAATAAAAGTTTATGATGTTAAAGGCCAGCTTGTAAGAACACTTGTTGACCAGAGAATAATTGTAGGCAACTACTCGGTTGATCTCAATGCATCAGATCTTTCAAGCGGTACTTATTTCTATTCAATTGAAACACCTGATTTCAAAGAAACCAAAAAAATGATCTTGATAAAATAGCATAGCTGTTTTTGAAACCTTGTTTCTAAGGCTTGTAAAATAAGAGTTACAGCTTCATCTCTTCGTGCAGTTAAATGTTAATTGAATAAGGCGGGTTTTTATTCCCGCCTTTTATATTATTGTACCCTTGTTAATATTCAAAAAGCCATGTCACATTGGAAG
>JAPUEV010000392.1:3650-5058 GCA_027492415.1 Ignavibacteria bacterium | reverse complement strand
TTGCCAATGAAGAAGTTGTAAGCAAGTTCAATATTGATAAGCTTACATACCAGTTGGTAAGGTATTTCGAGTTTTTACGTGATATTCCGCCGGAGTTTGGTATAAGGAGATCCAAGCCTGAAATTGAAAACCAGTATTAATATTAAATTCTAAGCAAGCGAAGCGGGAAAAGATTATTATTGTGAAATAATTAATTCCTAATTCTTAATTATTAATTGTTCTCGCTTCCATACTGCCATATATCCTCTCAATTATCTCCACAGTCTTCATACCCTCAAACGCATTGGCAGCAATTTTACCGCCGTTATTCAGTACATCCAGAACATTTTCATAAACTTTCTCGTGGTTGCTCATTGAACCCTGGTAGAAACCATAATCGTTAGCCGGGCGTGATTCAGGCAGTCCTTTTATCTCATGGCCTTCTATGGACTGGTATTCCAGCACATTCAGGTACTGCCCGCCAATTTTAACCGTACCAAGCTCGCCGAATACCGTTATCGAGCCTTCCATGTTCTGCTTAAAGCTGTTCACTGTATAGTTGATAGTGCATAATGCGCCGTTTACAAATTCGCCTATAACAACACCTGTATCTTCAAACTCAACCAGCCTGTTATGAATAAAATTTTTGCCAATCCCTTCAAGCGAGGTGAAGTCACCGATCAGCCAGTACAGAAGGTCAATGAAATGCGAAAACTGCGTGAACAGTGTTCCGCCGTCAATAGCTTTTTTGCCCTTCCAGTCTGACTGCCTGTAATACTCATCGTTCCTGTTCCAGAAACAGTTCAGCTCAACATTCAGTATTTTGCCAAGCTTGCCTTCATCAATTATCTGCTTAAGTGCCGCAACCGGTGGATTGAACCTGTTCTGCTTTACTATAAAAAGATCCCTTCCTGATTTATCCGCTTCTATCATCATCTTCTTGCAGTCAGCCACACTTATTGCCATAGGCTTTTCGCAAAGCACGTTTATGCCGGCTTTCAATGAAAGTATAGTGTGCTCAGCGTGTAATGAGTTTGGCGTACAAACAGATACCACATCAATATCTTTGACTTCCTCCAGTAATTTTTCAATTGAAGTAAAGTAAGGCGCATCGAATTTATCAGCAAACTGTTTAGCGCGTTCGGGTTTTATATCGCATACTGCACCAAGCTCTGCAATATTTTTTATAATCTCAGCGTGTCTTCCGGCTATCCTGCCGCATCCAACCAGCGCAAATTTTATCTTTTTCAATAAAAATATCGTTAATTATATCAATAATCTACAAATATCCCTAAAAAGAAGTGGTATTTCAAGTTAATATGTACAAAAAATGCTCCCCTCTTTTTATAAGGAGGGGAAGAGTCTAAAAAACAGACTCTGAAATTATCGGTTTGACACCCCTCTCCCTTGGGGAGAGGGTATTGGGGGT
>JAPUEV010000392.1:0-3640 GCA_027492415.1 Ignavibacteria bacterium | reverse complement strand
AGCTCAAATAATCCGCTTCAAGATCCTTCAGGCTTTTCCCCGAAACAGACTCAAGTTGTGTCTTTCCTGTCATATCATCTTTGTATGTATCGCGAAAGTTTTTATAAAACTTCCTGAGTATATTCTGTTCCTGCATGTACATGCATAAATATCTTGCCTGCGCGTAATTGAACTCACTCCTTGAGCCGTAGAACTCATCCCAGTCGGTTTTTACAAGTACATCAAGTGCGGTGTATGATTTATCCTTAATCGCATCCTGCAGTGCAGGCAGCCGCCAGTTCACATAGCCAAGTATCGTTTTGTTGTTAAGCGAGCATCTTTCATACAGTGAGCCAAGCCCTTCATTGAACCATGAAGGTATCTCCGGGAAGTCATACCGTACAAGCGCATGCGTCATTTCATGCACAAGTGTTCCCGTGCCCGTGTTGATATTCATCAGCATCGTTTTTTCCGAGGGCTTATAGTACCCGTACCGCGAGAGGTCATCATCATCATAAAGCTTCTTTGCCCAGTAACGGTAAGTGTTATCATTTTTAAAAAGCATTATCGTTGTGGCTTCATCGGGCTTAACAGAAAAATAATCATTGTAAAAACACTCAACGGTTTTATCAATAGTGCCCGTCAGTATTTTATCGGTTTCTTCTTCGCTCAGGTTGCTTGCTATCACAAAGTAACTGTATCCCTTAACAATAAAGTCATCTGATAATTTTTCTTTTAGCTCATTTACTCTTGCTGAAGTGTTTATTGAAAGGCTATCGTTGTTAACGATTTTTACCGGTGTGTTTTTGCTTCCTGCTGTTTCATTTTGCTGAGTTTTTGTATCATCAGCTGAACGGCAGTCTGAAAGCGAAAAGACAAGCAGAAGGAAAACAAAAATCTTTTTCATAGGTTTAAGATGTTAATTATATAGTATATACTATTATTATACTTAATAGTTTCAGGCTAACGGGTGTTAGGTAAAATTAGCAAATTTACAAATATTTACACCATTTGATGGAAAATTTTATCATATTATATCGTAACTATTTTGGGTAAGTTAACAAAATTTTGATTGCTTGAAATAGTGCATTAAATTCATTAACTTAATGAACTAAAAATAAGAGAAATTATTGAAAAAAGATAACTCCAAAAAAGAGGCAGAAATTATTAAACAGGAAATTCACGAGCCCGAAGCAGTTCAGCCCGATATTTTAACGGAAAATGATGAATTTTCCGAAGGTGAGGATAACCCGTTAGATAAATTGAGTCCCCAGGAGCTTGAGGCAAGAAAAAGGGACTTCGAAAAAGAGGCGATCCCTCACATGAAAATACTGTTTAACTATGCGTTAAGAATGTCAGGTGACCAGCTTGAAGCCGATGACCTGGTGCAGGATACCTATATGCGCGCTTTCAGGTTCTTTCACAAGTTTGAGAGAGGAACTAATTGTAAAGCATGGCTGTTCAGGATAATGAAGAATTGTTATATCAACAAGTACCGCAAGAATAAAAAAGAGCCTTCAAAAGTTGATTATGAAGATGTACAGAACTTTTACGATTCGATAAGAGACGATGTTGTTGATCCAAACGATCTTGAGCACAAAGTGTTCTCCAACCTTCTTGATGATGAAATGATGAACGCCCTCAATTCATTGCAGGATGATTATAAAACGGTTGTGATACTTTGTGACCTCGAGGGATTAAGCTATGAGGAAATAGCCGAGTTCCTTGATGTACCGATCGGCACGGTTAGAAGCCGCCTACACAGAGGAAGAAAAATTTTACAGAAAAAGCTCCAGGACTATGCAAAGTCCAGGGGTTACTCAGTTGAATCAATGGCATAGGCAATAACAAGCCTCAAACATTTTTTTACTGAATTTATCTAGGGAGATATTTATTTTTAAAACCATCAAATATTATGCCTATGGGTCTAAATACTACATCTTTTAACATTGATGAATTAATCACATCATACGCTGATAATCAAATTTCGGATCCTGAGACTAAAAAGCAGATAGAAGACCTTCTGGCAAGCGACCAGAAGCTAAATGCCAAGTACCGCTCAGAAGTTTTAACAAGAGATCTCTACAGAACAAGATTTCCCGAAGCTGAATTACCGGCTGCTACATACCAAAAAGTAATGTCATCAATTGACGGCATAATTGAAGGTGCATATAAAAAAAATATAGCAGCGCCTCAGTTGGCAAATACTCACAATGATTACCCTTCGTTCTGGCAATCACTCAAAGAAGCTTTCACGGAAAAATTTATAGGCGTTCCAAGATACGCATTTGCTGTTCTTGCATTTGTTATTATCGGCGGGCTGGTCATTTTCTCGGGCGATAAGAAAACAAGGAATCCCTATATTCTCTCAGGCACTGAATCAAGCATTATGGTCCAGGCTGTAAACAGCTTCCACAAGATAATTAAAGGCGATGTTAAGCCGCAGCTCTCTTCAAGCAATGCAGCGGAAGTTGAAAAGTTCGTTATGGAAAAAGCGCACTTCGATCCCTACGTTCCCGAAATAGAGAACTACAAGCTCTCAGGGGTTGTGTGCAATGAGTACCACGGCCAGCAGCTTGCCCACATTCTATATTCCGATAGCAACGGAAGGCTGATATATATCTTCCAGGTACCGGTTACTGCGATGCAGAAAAAGGACCTTGACCTGCCCGAAGACGTACAGAAGGAAATTGTAAAAGCAAAATATTATATGTGCGATGAAGTTGATGATAATGACTGCACCATGACGCTTTGGTACAAAGAAAACAATGTTTGCGCTTCAATGACAACCATGCCTAAACAGGAAATGTTCGCAACATTCACAAGGTTCAATAAATAACTACCACAGGAAATGTATAAAAAAAGCTTTACAGGTTTATTTTTTACAATGTTACTGGCTGTTTTTATTTCTTTCAGCTGCTCTAAAACCAGTGAAACAAATAAAGATGTTAAGCCTACTGATACAAAACAGAACACTAACCAACAGCAGAACAACAATCAGCAGCAGAACCAGCAGAAATCAACTACAACCGGCGCAGCTTCTTCATATGCTGTAAAGGATGTTGATGATAATGTTAAAAAAGACCAGATGGTTGATTTTAAATGGGATGAGAACGGCAAAGAAATGAAGCTTTCCGATTACAAAGGAAAAGTCATCCTGATAAACTTCTGGGCTACATGGTGCCCGCCCTGCAGAAAAGAGCTGCCGGACCTTTCAACCCTAAGCGGTGAGTTCAAAGATAAGGATTTCAAAATGATAGGTGTATCAGTTGATGATAACCAGGAAGTGCTCAATAACTTCCTCAAAACAAATAACCTGGCATATACCATAGTTTATGAACCCAATGAGCTTGTAAGCAAGTACATGGAGTCAGCCGGGCAGAATCAGAACGTTGTGCCGCAGACCTATATTATTGATAAGAACGGCAAAGTTGTTGAAGCTATTATGGGAGCCAGAAGCAAATCAGATTTTATCAGTATTATAAATAAGTATTTGTAAGAAATTATATTTGATTCTATATAGCCCGGTAAATGCCGGGCTTTTTTTATTTTAAACGCCGTCGTTGGTGTTCTCACCAACGACTATATCTTTGAGATTTCATTTTGCGAGAAATAGGGTTTGAGTGCTATATTATTTAATAAATACAAAACTAATTAATTC
>JAPUEV010000391.1 GCA_027492415.1 Ignavibacteria bacterium | reverse complement strand
CTCAGCCTGGTTGTTTGTGCATTTGCCCAGGTATTCATTCCATGTTTTAACGGTATTATCCTTATCATCATATATAATAACGCCTATACCTGCTTCACCCGGGTTTCCGCGTGAAGCGCCATCGGTAAAAACTTTAAGCCTTGCCAAAAAATTACGCGGTAATTGTTTCTTCTGCAATAAGTATCCTGCCGCAGGATTCACATGCATAGAATTTTTCTGCCATACGGATCTCAATTGCTTTTTGCGGAGGTATAGAGCTGTAACATCCAAGGCATGAGCCTTTCCTTACTACTGCAACAGCCTCTCCAAAACGCACTTTGCTTATCCTTTCATAATATGACATATCCTCAGGGTCAATAGCCTTAAGTATCTCATCGCGCTGGGAAACGAGCTCTTTTTCTTCTTCGCCAGTCTGTTTGGTAAGCTCTTCAAGCTCTGTCAGGTTCTGCTCAAGCTCAACATTCACATCTTCAAGCTGTCCGGCTATCAATACAAGCTCATTTTCAATTGCCGCTTTGCGGGCTGAGTTATCCTCTTTGGATGCCTTTTCGTTATCTTTTATCTTGTTCTTGGCGTCATCAATTTCCTTTGCAAGCGCATCGTACTCTTTGTTTGATTTCACCCCACCTGAACGAAGCAGCTCGTCATTCTTTTCTATCTTTTCAAGCAGGTGATCGTTTTCCTGCGCAACGCTGTTTTCTGCCAGTGTGATATCATCAAGCTCTTTTCTCAGCTCATTAGCCCTTGTATCAAGCTGGTTCTTTTCTGAATTAAGATCTTCGATCTTTCCGGGAATATCGCCCCTTAAGCTGATAAGCTCATGAAGCTCTTTATCAACCTGGTTAAGCCTGTAAAGCTGGAGAATCCTGTCTTTCATACTCATATGACTTCGAAATTAATTATATTTTTATTTTTTTTAATTACTATAGTTTTGGTTTTGGCAGGGGTAATTTCATACTGTGTTTTCCCGGAAAGATCTACTAATGCCCTGCTAATGGATGTATTGAGCATCTTTAAATTCAGATCGTTTGCGGTAATTTTACTGTTCAGCTTAGTTAAGATATCTTTAACTTTAACTGCTTTTTTTAATTGAACAAGTACTGTATCCTTATTGGTTATTGTATCTTTTACTATCACGGGATATATCTCACATGCAGGCTCTTCATACGGATGGGTTTTGTATACAGTGTTAATTACACTGTCAAGATCAGATTGTTCACAGATCATTTCCAGCCTTACCTCTTCCACCATTTCAAATCTACCCTTTTTGCCTGCGGCAGGCTTGCTGCTTTTTGAGCCGAGGAAAGTTCCGATTCCGGTTACCCTGAATGAACAGTGAGAATATTTGCCAATGTTCCCCGCGCCGGATGATGCCATACTGAATGCAAGCTCGTCTGCATTTTTTAAAGGCACAAATACAACTATTTTATATTTCCTTGCAAACCGGGGGGAAACATACTGAATATTTTTAATATTGGAAGATGCAAAATATTTTTTAGCCGTACTTGCTGCGTTAATCATTAAATAAACCTTGTTTTATGTATATATAAAAAAAAAGTCCCGCTTTTATATAAACGGGACGTCAATTGTTGTGTTTTAAGAAATCGCTTTTAAGCCTGAATGATATAAGAAATTTAGTTGAATTACTTATCATATTAATACAAAAATAGTTTTAGTTACTTTTAAATTCAATGCAAAAGGGTCGAGAACATAATAAGCTTAAAAACTGTTATAATAATGAAATAAACACTATATTTTATGACATTAATAGAAGAAATGCTGAAACATACCGTTTCAATTGCCGTAATCGGGATAAAGGATGCTGAGTGGGAAACCGCGTATAAAGTGCCGTATTACATGTCCCGGCATGGTTACAGGATTTTTCCTGTAAACCCCAAGATTAAAGGGAAGATATTATTTGATGAGGAAGTGAAGGATAAAGTTAATCATTTAATTGATCCCATTGATATGGTGAATATTTTCCGCAGGCCTGAATATCTTGAAGAGCATGCCCTGGAAATCCTGCAGATGCAGCCGCTGCCAAAATATGTATGGTTCCAATTGGGGATATATAACGATACTGCCCGGAAGATGCTTGAAGATAAAGGGATAAAGGTTGTGCAGAACAGGTGCATTATGGTAGAGCATGCTAATATGCAATAGTGTTTTCCATTCCCAAGCCGGAGCTTGGGAACGAAGTAAATTTAAGTTTTTGAAGGGCAAGAATTCTTATTAAAGATATAAGGTAAAATATTCTTTTTGAATAGAAATATTCAAAAATTAAAAACCAGGGAAAAATTAAAACAAATTTAATTTCAAGATTTCCGTTAAGTTCTTTTTGTCTTGACACAAAAAGAACCAAAAAAGTCAAGGCTGATTAAAAATGACTAAAATTATTCTCGTTACGCTGCAGGAAAAAAACTCATTCAGCCGCCGGGGCGTCTGAATTCAAACAGTTTTTCCTGCTACGCTCACTCGAATAATTTCTATACGTCATTTTTAAAAGGCCGTTTAAAAGCAATAAAAAATGAAGTTACTCGCCGGCGGGTGTTTTTTGGCGGGTTCTTGAAATTACATCAGTGATTGTGAGATTGGTTTCTTTAAAAGTGAAGTAATATTCATTCGTTCTGAAATCAACAAATTTCTGCAGCATGTAATTTTTTAACGCACCGCTTTTTTCAAATGTTACAAGCCATGTGCTTGGAGTAACTTCAACAACGGATGCGCCGTTATAGTTTGCCCCTATTTTATAAACTTCAGTTTCAAGAAAAGATGCAAGGTCTTCATCATCGGAATCATTCAGAAAATCGACCAGTATTGATGCTGAGAATTTTTCCTCGGGCGTTAAATTGGTATCAGCAGGATTATCGCTGTCATCCTGCATAACTTTTTGCTGGTTCTGCTGCTGTGTAACAGGCTTATCATCCTTTGAGCAGGAAATGAAGATTGCAGCTGTAAGTATTATCAGTAAGTATTTCATATATATTGTTAACCGTTAAAAACGGGTTTTAATTAGTTTTTATTAAAAACCCACGACTAAAGCCGTGGGCTGAATGATATAATTTTTTCTGTCAGAAAATCAGTAATACAATAATTTATTTTATCAGCTCAAGCTCTTTGCCGATTTCGCCGAAGAGTTCGAGAATCCTATCGAGATGCTCTTTCTCATGTGATGCCATGTATGATGTACGCAACATCGAGAGATGCGGCGGCACACCGGGCGGCACAAATGCATTGGTAAAGACACCTGCATCAAAGAGCTTACGCCAGAATACCAGCGTTTTATCAAACACGCCCAGTATTACAGGAACAATGCCTGTTATACCTTCAATAATAGTATAGCCCTGCGCCTTTAAGCCTGCGCGCATATAATCTGCGTTGGCAATTAATCTATCTATACGCTCGGGTTCAGCTTCAAGAATTTCCAGTGCAGCCATTGCAGCGGCAACTGATGCCGGTGTTGGCGATGCGCTGAATATTAAAGCAGGTGCGTGATGTTTTATGTAGTTGATAGCGCGCTCTGAGCCTGCTACAAATCCGCCAAGTGAAGCAAAAGTTTTTGAAAATGTTCCCATCGTCATATCTACTTTATCCATAATGCCGTAATGTGAGCCTGTGCCTCTGCCGCCTTTTCCTATAACGCCAACGGAATGCGCGTCATCTATAAGTATTCTTGCGCCGAATTCCTGGGCAAGCTCAACAAGCCTTGGCAGGTGAACAATTTCTCCCGTGGTGGAAAATACGCCGTCTGATACAATTAATATTCCGCTGCCTTTTGGAATTTTTTTAAGGACAACCTCAAGGTCATCCATATCGTTATGCTTATAGCGCTTGAATTCTGCAAATGCGCCTTTAGCCATCAGGTCAGCGGCAACAATACATGCATGGTTATCTTTATCAGATACCACGTATTCGCCTTTTTGAACCAGTGTGGGAATAATTCCCTGAGCGGTTTGATAGCCGGTTGAGAACAGGAGAACGGATTCAGTTCCGAAGAACTTTGCCATTCTTTTTTCAAGCTCAATATGAAGATCAAGCGTACCGGTTAAATAACGAGAACCGCTGCAGCCTGTGCCGTATTTTTCAATGGCTTTAATAGCTGCTTCTTTAACTTTTGGGTGGGCTGTTAATCCGAGGTAATTGTTTGAGCCAGCCATGATCATCTTTTTGCCTTCAATCTGAACTACGGGTCCTTCATTTTCCTCAATTGGTCTGAAATAGGGATAAAGCCCTGATTTTTTAACCTCATCTGCCCTGGTGAAATCAAAACACTTCTGAAATAGATCTGCCACTTCAATGAGCTCCTTAGTTTACGGCAATAGGTTATGCCATATAAATTGATATTTCGTAATAAATTGAATATGTTTGAAGACAAATTTACTTTATTTATAAAATTATAACAAGGAAAAAGACCCCTGTTATTAGTTTATATGCTTTAGAAGCAATAACCAACTTTCAAACAACGAAAGTCGCACTAATTTCACTAATTATCACGAATTAAAAGATTTTTTTAAATTTTGTAAAATTGTTTATAATTGATAAATTGTTAATTTATATGGAACATATTTCTCTGATAAACTTAAGGATAATATACAATGGCTAAAGTATTTGTTACAGGCGGTACTGGTTTTATAGGCTCTCATTTAATTGATGAGCTGCTGAAAAAGAATTATGATATAAAGGCACTCATCAGACCCAAAAGCAATACAAAGTGGCTTAAGGATAAACCGGTTGAATTCATAGAAGGTGATCTCTTTACCGATGAAGTATTAAAAAAGGCGCTGAGTGATGTAGATTATGTATATCACGTGGGCGGTGTTACATTTGCTAAGAAGAAAGAAGAGTTCTACCGCGGGAATGTTGACGCGACAAAGAGTCTGCTGGAGGCATGTTATAAATATAACCCCGGTGTGAAAAAATTTGTGCATGTAAGCTCACAGGCTGCTGTAGGACCCTCGTTTGACGGGAAGCCTATTGATGAAACCCGTGATTACCATCCCCTCACAACATACGGCAGGTCAAAAGTTGAAGCAGAAAAAGTTGTGATGAGCTTCTTTGATAAGTTCAA
>JAPUEV010000390.1:3339-5084 GCA_027492415.1 Ignavibacteria bacterium | reverse complement strand
GACCACATTTTCCGGTTCAGTTGTAAGCGGTATTGGTAATTTCGGGGCATTTTTCAAAGTACCTAAAAATCTTAAAAATCCCGTTTTTGTAGCAAGTACTGATGGTGTTGGTACAAAGCTTAAAATTGCTGTTTTAGCTAAAAAACATGATTCAATTGGCGAAGACCTTGTGAACCATTGTGTAAATGATATTGCTGTTTGCGGAGCTGCTCCCCTTTTCTTCCTGGATTATATGGCATTCGGCAAATTAAGCTCTAAAGTTGCAGTCGATATCGTTAAGGGGCTGGTTCGCGGCTGCAGGGCAAACGGTGCGGCGCTCATTGGCGGTGAAACCGCTGAAATGCCCGGACTCTACGCGAAAGAAGATTACGATGTGGCAGGAACAATACTAGGCGTTGTTGAAAAATCCAGAATAATTGATAAGAAAAACGTAAAAGCAGGTGATGTTTTAATAGGTCTGCCAAGCAATGGACTGCATACAAACGGCTACTCGCTTGCAAGGAATGTTTTACTTAAGAAATACAGTTTAAATAAATATATACCCGGGCTTAAAAATACTTTAGGCAATGAACTATTAAAGGTACACCGTTCCTACTTAAAAGAAATTAAGCTGGTAACATCCAAGTTCAGGGTACACTCAATATCACATATTACAGGCGGGGGTATTTTGGGAAACACAAAACGTGTTGTGCCAAAAGGCCTAAAGATAAATATCAACTGGGATTCATGGAAGCCAAACCCGGTATTCAGCCTGATACAGGAAACAGGAAAAATAAGCAGCAGTGAAATGCGCAGGGTTTTCAATATGGGTATAGGGCTTATATTCATTGTCAGCAAAAAAGATTCAGAAAAAATATCAGAGCAGCTTAAGAAACAAAAAATCAAAAATCATATCATCGGAGAAATTACAGAATAATGAGATTACATGATATTGCAGTAGTAGGCGCATCGGGGCTTGTTGGCCGCAAGATCCTTGAAGTTATCCAGGAAAGGAACTTTGAAGCTGGCAGAGTAGTAGCAATAGCATCAGACGCTAATGCCGGCAAAGAGCTTAACATAAAAGGAAAAACTTTCAGGCTTCATAAGTTGGAGCCGCATATATTCAAAAATCTTGAATTTGCGTTCTTCTCCGCAGGCGGTACCGTATCACGTGAATGGGCGCCAATGGCTGCCGCTGACGGCGCGATAGTTATCGATAACAGCTCAGCATTCAGGATGCAGGAAGATGTGCCGCTGGTAGTGCCTGAAGTTAACAGGCAGGATATGTTTAAGAATAAAGGCATCATTGCGAATCCAAACTGCTCTACTATTCAGCTTGTTACAGTATTAAAGCCGCTTGATAATGTTTTTAAGATAAAACGCGTTGTTGTTTCAACTTACCAGAGTGTATCAGGCGCCGGCAATAAAGGCATAACAGCGCTTGAGAGCGAATTAAGGAATCTTGAATCAGCATCATCCCCTTTCCCCCACAGGATAGCGCATAACGCAATTCCGCATATTGATATTTTCTTTGATGATAATTATACACGCGAAGAGCTTAAGATGATAAATGAATCACGCAAAATAATGGGCAAAAAAGATCTTGCTATCACAGCTACATGTGTGAGGATACCTACTATGACAGGACACGGCGAATCGGTTAACATAGAGTTTGATAAAAAAGTGAATGTAGAAGAAGTAAAAGAAATCCTCAGCAGCTCAAAAGGCGTTACAGTTACCGATGACCCGTCACAGAATCTTTACCC
>JAPUEV010000390.1:0-3239 GCA_027492415.1 Ignavibacteria bacterium | reverse complement strand
ATCAGCTTCATCACAGGCACTTACTGCCTGTTGAAAATTAATGAAAGGAGACGAAAGGTAATGGAAAATGTAATAACAAAACCTATGGCAGTACACCAGAGCGTAAAACAGAACAAGATTCAGCCTGATAATGTGTTAAGCACTTTAAAGAACTATATGCAGGTTGATGGTCTTGATATAGTGATGGATCTTGATAAGTCACAGGGTGTATATATATATGAGGCCAGGAACAATAAGCCATACCTCGATCTTTTTTCTTTTGTTGCTTCTAACCCTATTGGTATGAATCACCCTAAGCTGAATAACCCGCAGTTCATAGAATTTATCGGTAAGATAGCACTTAACAAGCCTTCAAACAGCGATATTTATTACGCTGAGATGGCGGAGTTCGTTAAGACCTTTTTTGATATTGCTGTTCCTTCATATTTCAAATATTCCTTCTTTATAGAAGGCGGTTCTATGGCAGTTGAAAATGCCCTTAAAACTGCATTTGACTGGAAGGTTCGCAAGAACTTTGAAAAAGGCTACAAAGAAGAAAAAGGACACCAGGTAATACATTTTAAACAGGCTTTCCACGGCAGGTCAGGCTACACAATGTCGCTTACAAATACTGACCCGGTTAAGACTAACCTGTATCCAAAATTCAACTGGCCAAGGATAACAAACCCAAAAGTTACCTTCCCGCTGAATGAGAACAATCTAGATGAAGTAATAAAGCTTGAAAAACAGGCTATCGCAGAAATACACAAAGCAATTGCAGAAAATAAAGATGATATCGCATGCATGATACTGGAACCGATCCAGGGTGAAGGCGGAGATAATCATTTCAGGGTTGAGTTCTTCCAGGAGCTCAGAAAGATATGTGATGAGAACGAGATCCTTTTGATATTTGATGAAGTGCAGACAGGTATCGCTATGACAGGTAAATGGTGGGCTCACCAGCATTACGTACAGCCTGATATTATTTCCTTCGGGAAGAAAACACAGGTATGCGGTATTTTGGTTGGTGACCGTGTTGATGAAGTGCCTGATAACGTTTTCCACACATCCAGCAGGATAAACTCCACCTGGGGCGGCAACATTGTAGATATGATGAGATTCAAAAAATTCCTTGAGATAATTAAGGAAGAGAACCTTGTAGAAAACGCTGCAGCTGTTGGCGGGCATTTGCTTAACAGGCTGTATGAGATGCAGGAAAAATACCCCGCAATGTTAAGCAATGCCAGGGGTAAAGGCCTGTTTTGCGCAGTTGACCTTCCCAGCGGCGAAATTCGCGGCAAAGCTGTAAGCAAAATATTCGAAAAGAATGTTATACTGCTTGGCTGCGGCGAAAAGAGCATCAGGTTCAGGCCTAATCTCAATATCACCAAAGCTCAGATAGATGAAGGTCTGGAAGTAATAGAATCAGTTGTAAAATCATTATAATTTGAATTTATCATGCACCGGTTGACTTTAAGTCATCTGATGAATAAGATCATTAAAGGGCGGCTGATTAAGCTTCCCTTTTTTATTTTACATGGTTTTTTGAATTTGTATTTTTTGAAATGTATATCTATATTGGGATTAAATCTTAAAGAAATAACCAAATACGCAAATGAAAATAAAAAAGAACTTTTCATTTGTCATCTTCCTTCTTATTCTGACAAATCAAACAGCTATTACACAATGGCAGCAGACCGCTATGACAACTGGCAGCATTTCCTCGATTGCTGCGACCCAATCGCATATTTTTGCGGTTAATCAAACAATTTATTCTTCAGATACTAATCGTGGACGCTGGACTCAAACAGGAATTAACTCTCACCAGGTGAGTGCAAACAGCAGCAGCGTTTTTTCTATTGCTTGGTCAGAATCGATTGTATACAGGTCAACCAATAACGGAATTAGCTGGACACAGCATCCCGGGGGAGCAGCCGACGGGATATATTCTATTGCCGTCGACGGAAATAATATTTATACCGGACTTATCCATTACGGGTTGAAAATGTCTGTTAATAACGGGGAAAACTGGTCATTTGTAACTGATTTGAATGGTTCTGTTAATAATATTGCTGCCAAAGGGAATGTTGTTTTTGCTGAACGGCAGGGATTATTGTACAGATCCACAAATTTAGGGTTAAACTGGGTACCTACATCCTTACCCGTAAATAGTATAAATGCAGTCTTAATAAACGGTAATATTATTTATGCCGGTACTGAAAATAATGGAGTGTATATTTCTACAGATAACGGTACTGCCTGGAGCCAATCTTCCTTAAATAATCAAACAATAAATTCAATGGCCATTACAGGTAATGATATCTTTGCGGCTTCAAATACAGGAGGTATATATTATACGGGTAATTCTGGTTTAACATGGATACAGAAAAATGAAGGATTAACAAACTTAATATCCACTTCCCTTCTGATTTATGGTGATAACATATTCGTAGGTACAGGTGGTGCGGGTGTCTGGAAAAGACCATTATCTGAGGTTCTTGTGTTACAGAATATATCCAGTGAAATTCCTGAAGAATACAGCTTACTGCAGAACTATCCGAATCCTTTTAATCCCGAAACCCGGATAAAATTCTCACTGCCTAAAAGCGGTTTAACATCACTTAAAGTATATGACATAAAAGGCAGCCTGTTAAGTACTCTTGTAAGTGAAGAACTGGAAATTGGTACTTATGTTTATAATTTCAATGCCGGCGGTATTGCAAGCGGCGTCTATTTTTATATATTGGCTTCAGGTGATTTTACCTCAACAAATAAGATGATCCTAGTTAAATAGTACTGAACATATTCACATTTTTATAATATTTGCTTATAATAACTTTATTACCTTATAACTTTATGAACTTATAACTTTATGACTTTATAACTTTATGACTTTATAACTTTATGACTTTATAACTTTTTACCTCGGTTACTCAGTTACATATTGTTACAAAATGTTACCCTAAACTCTATAAAAATATGTTATTTTAGTACAGATGGATGAGCTAAACTTTATAATTCATCACATGCTGAAACGTTTTGATATTGTTTTTATGGGGATAAAAAAATGACAATAAATTCAAAACTAAAACCTAAGGAGCGTTTTACTATGCAACCACAAAAATTTTTCCAAAATGTTTTGCTTAAAAGGGTAATGCTGATGTGTGCCGTGCTGTTTGCTTTGGCGCTGGCGCAATCATCAAAATTATCCGCTGCGACTCCAGCTGATTCTGTAGTATTTCAGAATGACAGCGTTTTCA
>JAPUEV010000389.1 GCA_027492415.1 Ignavibacteria bacterium | reverse complement strand
TTCTTCGGTTTGGTTAAATTCAATAATTTTAGTATAGAATGAAAAATAATACTTTGTATCGCCTGATTTAAGCACTCTATCGTATGGAAAATCATCATTTGCAAGCTCAGGGATATCTTCAAAGCCCAGATAAAAGTAGAGGCTCATCACTTCTTTTTCAAAGCTTAAGCCGTCCAGCATATTCCAGAAGCCATAATCCTTCCGTAATTTCCAGAAATCAAAATTATCCCTTTCTTCGTTGTAGCGTGTTATGGTTTTATGCTCATCAGTTTTTTCGCGCTGTTTAAAATAGAACATTTCTGCAAGCTTAAAAAGCATTGCGGGGATGCCGACACAAATTATTCCGATACTGCCGAAGAGAAAGATCTGCACTACAATCTGTATGAATGAATCAGGCTGAACTTTGCTGAAGTATAAGATGTACAGTATTAATCCGAAGCCTAAGCCAATGCCAATGGTTAAGTGATGAGTTAAAATATCACTTATTTTTTTATCCCTTGTCTCAGCAATTTTAAGCTGAGCTTTGGTTAAACCGAATTTCTGAAATGTTGGTACCTTCAATGGATTAACGCTGCTTCTAATGTATTATTGAAACTTTCAGTTACAAATAATTTATTTTGGATTCTGTATGCACTGTGAATTTGGCAAAATACTGAAGGTTGCAACGTTCCAACCTGCAGGTTCAGTATCATAAAAATTAATATCAAGATATGTTGAGGTCTGTTCGCTTACTTCGGTAAGCGGTGAGCCTGCAACAGGAGTAATCGGGTTATCGGTAAAGCATCCTGTGGCATTATCATATAAGCTAAGTATATAAGCATCATTGCTTCCTGCCCCGAAAGATGTTGTATTTCCGCCAATCAAAATACCGCCATCGGTTTTAATTGAAATTGATGTTGATGCATCGTTTGATACACCGCCAAACAGTTTAGCGTATGAAAACTCGCCATCACCAAATAATTTCAGAACGGTCATATCCTGCATGTTCTTTATTGTATTCTGGAAATTGCCTGTCAGAAGGAATCCGCCATCAGAGCTTTGCAGCACTTTTTTGAAATCCGATGGTCCGCCAGCATTGCCGTCAAATGTTCTTGTCCAATAAACAAATCCATCCTGGTTATCAATGTTGAATACATAAGCATCATCATCTGCGAGTCCGAATGAGCTTGTTGAGCCGCATGCTATGAAGCCGTTAGAAGCATTTTGTAAATCTTTGATATTATCAAATCCCGCGCCGCCGTAAGTTTTGGTCCATTTTAACGCGCCATCACCCCAAAGCTTTATGATATAGGCATCACCGCCAACACCGTAAGAAAAGGTATAGCCGCCGATTATGTATCCGCCATCGGGAGTTGTTCTAATTGAATTGCCGAAATCATTTTCAGAGCCGCCATAAGCGCGCGCCCACATCAGCCCGCCGGATTGATCCAGCTTTAAGCTGTATACATCAAATGCACCGATGCTGAATGAATTTGAATAACCGGTTATAATAAAACCGCCGTCATTTGTCTGGATAATGGCATTACCGTGGTCTTCATTCCACCACCTGTAATACTTGCTCCACTCAACTGTGCCTGATTGGTTTATCTTAATTGCGAAGGGATCGTATGTACCGCTGAAAGATGTTGTTGAACCGCAGATTATAAAGCTGCCGTCAGAGCATCTTTCAATTGAGTTAGCCTGGTCATTCCCTGAGCCTCCGTACAGGTTTGACCATACGATATTTCCGCTGCCATCTAGCTTGGTTATGAATATATCATTATCGCCAAAACTGCCGCCAATTGTATAGCCGCACATGATCAGGCCGCCATCGGGGGTCTGCCTTACACCTGTAACAAGATCAGATAGAGTTGTGCCGTAGGTTTTGGAAAATATCTTTGTTGTATCAATAACAACCGGAGGAGGTTCAATTGGTGTAATAACTTCTTCACCCTGTTGACAGGCAGAGATGAATATTACAAAAATGAATGCTGAATATACTGAATATTTTAGTTTTGAAAATTTGATCATTAAAAATTTATTTTTTTTAGGAATTTATGTTTTTTATTATTCAGCTGAAGAATGTTTTTTAGGCAATCCTTAAAGCTGAATAGAACGTAAAATATATTGCAGTATTACAGTAGAAGACCAATACAGGAATGCAATAAATGAAATTATGAACGAAAATATGACCAAAAGGCAGCTTAGTATGAATACCGTGAAAGCGGTGTAATAGAAAAACCTGAAAAACCTTTCCATAAATGCTTAAAATTTTAATAAAAATATGAATAATAATAGGATATTGCAAGGCTTAACTCTTATAATTGAAACGATTTGGAGCAAATTATGGTTTAATAATTAGAAATATTTATTTTTTGTAACTTGCCTATTTATTTAAAGTTAAGTGTAATTAAATGGAGCTAAATTATTGGATTACTTGATTTTTAACTTGCTTTTTAATTATATTTGTAACATTAGGAGCCGAGGAGACTATATTTAAAACAAGTTACGGTATTCCAGCAAAGGTTATATTAATAAACTAATAGTCCGCAAGGACGGGAGGGCAAATATGAAGCCGACAGTTAAGTCAAAGACCGATAATCCACTAAGCGAGCTGATTGACGATGAAACATACAATAATTTAAAGAAATACAAATTATTAGATGAAAAAGCAATTCGCGACTACAAGATACGCCAGATGTACAAGGATATGAGAAGAGAGATGAGCGCAGGTGAAGCAATAGATAAGATACAGGAAATGTTCCCCTATCTTCAGTTTGATACTATCAGAAAGATCGTTTACCAGGTTTCAAAAAAATAATTTCTGCAAAAATCAGGCTACAAATGGCTAAACAGGGATAAATAATTGGAACTACCCGGAAGCAACGCCTCTAAGAAAAACTCTTCGAAACGACAAAATCCATTTGAAATACCTATCAACCGGGACTTAGTGAAAGTCCTGGTTGATTTTATTAAACAGGAAACCGAAAGGTTTGGGCTGCATAAAGTTGTATTGGGCTTAAGCGGCGGAATAGATTCCGCAGTGGCAGCATACCTTGCGGTAAAAGCATTAGGACCCAAGAACGTACTTGCAGTAATGATGCCGTATAAAACATCAAGCGCTTCCAGTGTGAGCGATGCCCTTTCGGTAATAAAAGACCTGAAACTAAAAAGTATGCTGATAAACCTGACCGGCGCTGTAGATGCGCTGGCAGAAAATGATCCTGATATACTTAAAGACAAGGTACGCTTTGGAAATATTATGGCAAGAATGAGAATGATCTGTTTATATGACCAGTCAAATGAAAAGAAAGCGTTAGTACTTGGAACGGGCAATAAGACAGAAATACTTTTGGGATACTCTACGCTGTATGGTGATTCCGCCAGCGCGATAAATCCATTAGGCGATCTTTACAAAACCCAGGTCTGGCAGCTTGCAGAAGTACTAAAGTGTCCGAAACAGATAATTAAAAAGAAACCCTCTGCTGACCTCTGGACGGGGCAGACAGATGAAGGCGAGCTTGGCTTTACTTACCGTGAAGCAGATGAGCTGCTTTATTATATGGTTGACCAGAGATACAGTGATGAAGAGCTAGTTGATATCGGGTTTAAAGCAGATTTCATTAAGACGATCCGCGCAAAGATAAGGTTCAACCAATTCAAGCGTGTACCGCCTGTGATTGCAAAAGTAAGTAACAGGACGATAAATGTAGATTTCAGGTACAACAGGGATTGGGGAAGCTAGAAATTAGGAATTTATGAGTCATTTGAATACTTTTATAAACCGCTAAGTCAAGATTGAGATATTATTTAGTTATCTTTTGATAAACTTTCTGTCAATAAAATAGAATCTATTAAATTCATAATCAATATTCTTACTTAATTCGTCAATTGAGTTTCTTAGACTTTTTCTCCTTTTTTCCCATTTAGAAGCCATATTTATATTTATTAGATCCTCATATGCTAATTCAATATTACCAATATGTCGATTCAATATATCAGCTATATTTTTATATGGACCTTTATTATTCAGCTTTCCGCGACCATGATGTATAATATCAACAATTACACAACAAAGCCTTAGTGAAAGATTATTTAGTCCCTTACTAAAATTATTTCTTATCAAACCATCATGAATATCATTTAGTAACCACGCTAAATGTTCTTTAAAATTACCCACAAGGTTAATTTGCTCAATTTCATTCATAATGAAATATTGAAAACGGGCTATGTTTATTAATTCCTGATTCTCGATCAATGTATCATTAAAATTAGGATTCAGAAAATGTCTTAGTCTTAGATTACCATTGTTATTATTATCTTTATCACCTTGATTTTCTAAAAGAGAATCATCACTTTTTCTGTGAATT
Source organism: Ignavibacteria bacterium (assembly GCA_027492415.1). Taxonomy (GTDB): domain Bacteria; phylum Bacteroidota; class Ignavibacteria; order Tepidaquicellales; family OLB5; genus OLB5. The sequence continues at coordinate 750 of JAPUEV010000389.1, read as the reverse complement.
TTGTTATCTTTTTCACTGATATTCAACTCTAGAAAAGGATTATTAGGTTGCAATAATACATATTTTAAATACTTAACAAAATCTATAGAATGTGCTGCGAATTGGAAAGGACCAATAGTAAAATTGACATTATCATAAGTATTGATCGTATTAAAGTATTGCCCTTCTCCATTGGCAATTGTATACATCATTAAATAAAAGGGTACATTAAAGGCATTTTTGTCTAATTTCTCCTTAATAAATTTTAAATCAAATTTCGGGAATTTTTGATTATAATCAGGTTGACAAATTTTAGTTTTTATATTGTTAATTCCCCAGTTTGAAGATTCAGGGTCTGGTTCTCTCTTACCAATATAATGACTATCACTCTCTGAGTCTATCTTATAAAAGAAAAAAACTCTATGATCCATAGGACTATCTAAGGGGCACTTATAACAAGTATCAAATCTAATTATTTTAAATTCTTGGCTAAATGAAATATTACAAATAACTAAAATGAGAAGCATTGAAACTGTTAAAAATGTTTTCATATTTTCTGATTTACAGGTTAAAATCAAGTTTATACCCTAACTTAATTTCAAAATTTTGGTTTGATATATCTTGGTCTTTGTGTGGAGCTACATACCCGATATTCAAATAATAATTTTCTACCAACACAGATAGCGAAAAATCAAAAACTGGCTTATTCCTTTTTAATTCCTGTATTACAAAATCATTTTCCCTTGCTTTTTTTATCCCGAATGGAAATTG
>JAPUEV010000388.1 GCA_027492415.1 Ignavibacteria bacterium | reverse complement strand
GAATGTTCAAAATAGCTTGAATCTAAAAGAAGAATTGTAATTGCAAACGGCAGGTTCAGCATACCATCTGCCTGCAAAGTATGCCAGTAATCAAGCCTGTAGTACAGCAGCAGGTATAATAATGATGAAATAAGAGAGAGATTTTTTTTGCCGGTTAGCTTAAATGACAGCAGGAATAGAACAAATGCTGTGGCACTCTGCCAGATCATATCAAAAATCCTGTAGCTGAACATTGAGCTGCCAAGAATCAGATCTGAAAATGCGAAAAATAAATGAGAACCGGGCGGCTTAAGATCAAACACATTTAAGTAGCTCATCTTTCCTTCCAGCAGCAGCTTGCCGGCATAAGCGTAGAATGCCTGGTCTCTGCCAAATGGATAAGTAAGGCTGATACTGCCTATAGCAATGCCTGCCAATATTATAACAAGCCCATACAAAAACAATTGCCTGTTAGAAAGTCTTAAGCCCAAATAAATTAGTTTAGTTCAAAAAAGAATGGTAAAAACTATGCTATATTTTTAAGAATTGAAGTTTAGAAATGTCATTAATTTATAAGCACAATTTATAACTTTTCCATTAAATTTGGTAGTCTATTTAGAATATCTGAATATTTTACCATAATACGCTCGCCTGTTCTCCTGATTTTTACTTCAATTTCATCATTTTTCAAGTTCTTATCGCTTACTACCAGCTGTAACGGAATACCAATCAGGTCAGCATCTTTAAATTTAAAGCCGGGGCTGATATCATCCCTGTCATCAAAGAGCACTTCATACCCTTTTGCTTCAAGCTCATCATAAAGCTTACCTGCGGCGGCTTTTATATTATCTGACTTCTTGTTAACACTGATTAAATGGATATTAAACGGCGCAATTTCGCCGTTCCATATTATACCATCTTTATCATGGTTCTGCTCAATATAAGCTGCTGCAATCCTTTCGATCCCAATGCCATAACTTCCCATTATAATCACATTATCCTTGCCGTTAACATCAAGGTATTTTGCGCCAAGTGCTTCTGCATACCTTGTGCCCAGCTTGAATATGTGGCCTACTTCAACAGCCTTGGTCATTCTTAATTTTTGCTTCCTGTCAGTGGTTTCTTCTCCATCTTTTACTGTTCTTATATCATTATAAATAATTCCCTTAACGTCACGCTTCAGGTCGATATTTTTTATATGGTAGTCATTCTTACACGCGCCGCTCACAAGCTCATCAGCATCCTGCAGCCTGTTATCAGCTATTATTTTTATATCTTTATTCTTAAAGTTTACCGGACCTATTGAACCTGCATCTGCTCCTGCAATATCCATCAATTCCTCAGGATGCCCGGCTCTTATGCCCGGGTAGAGGCCTGCAAGCTTAGTTTCGCTCACTTCGTCATCTCCGCAAACAAGCGCAAGCACATATTCATCTTTTTTCTTTTCTGTTTTTGAAGGCACTACAAATAACCTCGATTTTGCAAGCCTTGATCTATCTGTAATACCAAGGAAACCCGCAAGCTCATCAATGCTCTTAATATTCGGCGTGTGGAATTCTTCAAAAGGAAGATCAGAATTTGTTCTGTTTACCTTTTCAACATATGAAGTAGCAACTTCTATGTTTGAGGCGTATGAATTGTCGCTGCTTAATACAACAGTATCTTCACCTGCATCGGCTTCAACCATGAACTCTTCTGACTCACTGCCGCCCATTGCACCGCTGAATGCGGAAACTGTGAAAAACTTCAATCCTGCCCTGGTAAAAATGTTCCTGTATGCCTGGGCATGTTTAGCGTATGATTCATCCAGCCCTTCCCATGTTGCGTCAAATGAATATGCATCCTTCATTGTAAATTGTCTTCCGCGCAAAACTCCCCCTCTTGGACGCTGCTCATTGCGGAATTTTGTCTGTATCTGGTACCATATCTGTGGCAGGTTTTTGTATGATATCAGGTTTGGTTTGGCTATGGATGTGAATACTTCTTCATGTGTGGGGGCAAGAACAAGCTCCCTGTTCTTAATCCTGAAAATATCATCGCCGTAATCTTCAAGCCTGCCTGTTTCAGCCCACAGCTCATTTGGTGAAAGCGCAGGTAAATAAAATTCACAGCCGCCAATAGCGTTCATTTCTTCTCTTACAATCTTTTCCACCTTTTTAAAAACCCTCAAACCCAGCGGTAAATATGAATATACCCCGGACGTAAGCTGCCTTATCATGCCTGATCTTATCATTAAAATATGCGAAGGAATTACCGCATCTGAAGGCACTTCTTTTAATGTAGGTAAAAAGTATTGTGAGAATTTCATTTATTTATCCTGATTTTTTACAATAATAGTTAAAATAAGCAAATTTTTCAATGAATTTCACTATAAACAACAGACTTAACAACACTATACCTAATATCAGGTATTGATGACTAGCTAGAAGTATCATATTTTTACGTAGTAATATCAGCTAATTAAAATATAGGGGATTACAAAAAATGTCAAATTACGAGAAAAAACAAAGCACACTCCAAAAATTTAATATTATTGTAGCATTGGCTATGATGCTTGCTTTGATAATATTAGCAAATTCAAACATACTATTTTCACAATCATTTAAAGAGGTCAATTTCCCTGATGGTTCAATTGCAGGTAAGGAAAGCTCTGTTAAGCTTCATACAAACTACAGGATATATCAAAGCTCTAATAATGTAATAAAATTTGACCTCCCGGAGGTATCATTTGTTAAAGTTGGCATATATGACGGGAATAAAAACCTGGTAAGAACGTACATTTATAACAATCTACAGGCAGGAACATATGAAATTAATATAAACCCCGCTAATATGGAAAAAGGAAAATATACCTGTGTTCTTTCAGCAGCGGATGTTGAGGAAAGCTCACTTGTTATAATTGAATAATAAACCAAAAACTAAAACAAAAGGGAGCATATGCTCCCTTTTTTATTTTATATAGATATAAATATTTTAATGAAGTATAGCAAGTACAAGCAATACAATAACCAGTACAAGTATAATGGTAATTAGAGTACCGGTATCAAGACCCATTGAATTTTCTGCGCTTGAAACCTTATAGTCAAATTTCTGCTGCTGCTTATTATATTCCTTATCTTTAATTACAAACAGGTCAAGATCACCATCGCCGTCTTTATCAGCAAAAAATATCGGGTACGGCATTTTAGGGTCAACAAAAAATGCCCTGTCATACTTTTCGTAGTTCTTATTTTCCAGCACAAATGAAGGATTTTCCTGTGTACCAACGTTCTTATAATACTCTACATTTCCATTGTCAAATTTCAAAGCGTCAAAATCCCCGTCTTTATCTACATCAACCAGCACCGGATTTTCAAAATCCAGCTTACCTTCCAGGTATGAGCCGGATAATTTTTTTATCTGGTCTTTTGTCATCAGGCTGCCTGATGGATCTGCTTTTAATGAAACAGAAATTAACAGGAATGAAAATAAAATCAAAATTAATGTTTTCATTTTAAATGTATAATTATTTTAAAATTATTTTTTAAATATATTCATTATTCATTAATTAAACAAGCAAACTTTAAACAATGTTCTGTTAAAAATAATTATTATAAAAGGCTTATATAAATTGAATTTTAGCACTGAATTGAGTAATTTACAAAGATAAATGAGATACTTCTGCAATAAGAAATTCAATAAATTATTCGCCCCGTTCGTTTTATTACTGTTGATACAGTTTTTTTATTCATGCAAAAAAGATGATTCCCCTGCCGAAGTACCTGTACCTGTATCTACATGGATACGGCAGACAAGCGGAGTAACAAATAACCTTAAAAGTATTTATTTTATTAATGAGCTCACCGGTTTTGCTGCAGGGAATTCCTTCCCTAATGATACAAATAAATTCCTGAAAACAATTGATGGCGGCTCTGTATGGTTCAGATTACAGATTGTAGATTCACTCAGCATAAGCAGCATGTACTTTACCGACGTGCTGACAGGTTACGCCTCCTGCTCGAAGGGAAAGATAATAAAAACTGTAAATGGCGGCAGTAACTGGAGTATCCTGGTTACACCACCTGCAGCTTATTTTTACGATGTCATGTTTTTTAACGGTCATAAAGGACTTGCTTCAGGCAATAACGGGACTATTATTACAACTTCTGACGGAGGTAATTCCTGGCAGGTTACACACAGTACGGCAAATCTTACGCTAAGCTCAATTTCCGGCAAAGCAAACGGTGAGGTATTTGTATGCGGTGATAATGGATTGGTTCTATTTTCATCTGATTTTGGTTACACCTGGCTGCAGAATACCACTTCCACATCAAGTGCTTTGAATTCTGTCTATTTTCCATCAGGTGATACCGGCTATTGCTGCGGTGTTTTTGGCACAGTTATTAAAACAACCAATAAGGGAGCAAACTGGGTAACATTAAGCTCACCTGCTGCACAGGTATTTTCATCAGTATATTTTATTAACGGGCAGACCGGATTTCTAACAGGAGATAACGGCTCACTTTACAAAACACTTAATGGCGGTTTATCTTTTACAAAAGTTTATGTTGAATCTGAAAGCTACCTTACCAGGATGTTCTTTATTAATAACAATACAGGATGGATCGTCGGGTCATATGGCGAGATCCTAAAAACAACTGCCGGGGGTGATTGATCAGTTTTAAAACGGGTATCAGCCGAGTATTTTTTTTAAGGTAGCTTCCAGCTGTTCATCTTCAAAGGGCTTAACCAGGTAACCGTCAGAGCTGAGGTCCCCTATCCTTTTCAGAGTATTTTCATCTTCAAAGGCTGTTAAAAACACTACATGCACCTTATATTTTTCTTTCAATATCCTCGCAGTATCTAGCCCGTTCAGCTTACCTTTAAGCTCAACATCCATTAAAATAAGCTCAGGCTGTGAATCTTCGAAAATTTCAAGGACTTTTTCGCCGGAATCAGAAACGAACGATACTTCATAACCTAATGAGGTAAGGCATTTACTGATATCCATTGCCACGATACCTTCATCTTCAACAACGGCAATTTTATGACTGGCCATATTGGGTATTTAAGATTTCTGTATTATGTATTGTTCCAATATTACAAATAATCCTTGTCTAAATCTATGACAAATATAAAATATTAT
>JAPUEV010000387.1 GCA_027492415.1 Ignavibacteria bacterium | reverse complement strand
GTGTTAAGGAATATTTATTATATCGATCACTATTTTGCATTATCATTCAAAAGAATAGGTGTGATGATATTCATTATACTTACTCTCACCGGGCTTATTACAATGATCATAAAAATTCACTCCAAAAAAACAACGTTCTGGCTATTCAAAATAAACAGTACTGCTGCAATAATCATGCTGCTTGTAATGAGCTCATTCAGCTGGGATAAAGTTATAGCTGAATTTAATCTTAAAAATCCTGTGAAAGAAAGTATAGATATTGAATATCTTTTAAAGCTGGATTTTGACGCACTGCCCATACTTGATAAACATAAAGATCTGCTTGACAGGGAATACCTTGAATACAGCTTTATTTTCAGCGAGTATGGCAATGGCCTTGATGTTTACAATACCCGGGTAATGAGATTTTTGGATGAACAGGAAAATTATTCATGGCTATCTTGGAACCTGCCTGATACCAGGACAAAAGAATATTACCGTGAAAACCCACTGCCATATTTAATATTTAAAAACAATAAAAATGACAGCCTTAAAAATAAAATTAATGAAAAAAATGAGCATTTGGAAGTAGTTCCACGGAGAAATGATAATGATATTGATGCAAGGGAAAATGAGCCAAAAACCGGGGATATTCCCAAGCTTGATGCTGCTCCTGATCTTAATGCTGTACCCAAACGAAAGTGAATAGATATTTTGATAAACCGGCATTTGCCGGGCTTGTATTGCTGTTGCCCTCAACTGTGATATTACTTTCAATTTTACTCAGGGCAGTAAATTTTGAAACATTATATTTTGCTTTATTTATTATGAAGAAAACCTTAAATCCTTACATCGTTATGAATATTGCATCACTTGCTTCATTAGTAATATGTTTTGCGGATATATTAAAGATCAACAGCAGGATTGCTGAAGATAAGGATGATGAGAAACATATTTACAATAAAAGCTTTATGAATATTTCATTATTGTTCATTAACATTAGTTATATTTCATTTATTTACCTTTATCATGAATTTGAAAGGCTTGGCAATATTCCGGTTGGCAGAGGATAATTTTTATAAAAAACTAAATAATCATAAAGGGGATGTTATGATATCAAAAACGATCTTTTTATCTATGATAGCAGCTATATTACTTTTATCATCATCTTGTTCAAATGATCCCAAAACGGTAAATATCGGGGATAAGGTTCAGCATGACGATTTCTTTTATTCTGTTCAGAAAGTGATGAAAACTCCGGATTTTGTAGGTAAAAAATCTTCGGGTACGTTTTATGTGGTAATGCTCAAAGTGCAGAATGACGCAAAACGGGTTGAACATCCATGGGATAGAAAGGTGGTTTACATAATTGATGAGAGCGGAAAAGAATATGAAAGTAATACTGAGCTGGAAAAGGAATTCAGCAGGATAAATTATGAACAGTTTAAGGATAAATTTTTAACCGCGGCAGGTTCAAGTGACTCAACAGTGCTTGTGTTTGATATCCCGGGCACAGTAAAGGAGCCGTATATAAAGTTCCGCGGTGATTTTTTAATGGGAGATATGTTTGACGGCAACCAGTTCAAGAATTCCAGGATCAAGCTGTTTTAAAAAATGTTTAATACCTTACAATCACTTAATTTATTTAATTATTTTCTGTTTTTATTTTTGAAAATATTATTAAATTTGAGGATAAATAATTAATTATTATGGACTCCACAAAAATAATATCAATCAGTATGGGCAGTATATACGCTGAGGACTTTGATGATTCATTCAGGTTTTATAATGGTGTGCTGGGACTTGATGATTACTCGCCAATGGGTGATAAGGCCTGTTATTTTAATATTGGCAAAGAGCAGGGAATGTATCTTGAAGGCGGGTATGAACCGCCGGAATTCGGATTTGATTCCGCCAAGGCATCGTTTACTTTCCAGGTAGGCTCAGCTTCAGAGATGTTTGCCAAGCTTCGTAAGAATGCAATCCGTACGATACAGAAAGAGCCGATGAAAATGGCTGAGAACATTTTCTGGTTCCAGTGTTACGATCCATCAGGTAATATTGTTGAGTTTTTAGGAGGGGATTGAATTTAACATATTCATCCGATGACTTTGAGTCACCGGATGAATGAATAATTCTCTTACAATTTTGCATCAATGAAATACGGCAGCATTTTACGCCATGAAGGCCAGTCATGGGGGATATCGTATCCCCAAAGGTCAAGCTCATGATCTATGCCTTTATCGTTCAGCACATTGCTTAAATTCTTCGAAGCTTCAGGGTTTTCATAACTGCCCTGTCCGGTTGTAATATAAATATGTTTCCTGTCCCTTATCTGGTTCAGAATATTCTCATCATCCAGGTTTGAAAGATAATCAACCGGTGAATTGAAATAAACATTCTCATCGTAATATCCTTTGGAATAATCTTTCAGGTCATAAGAACCACTCATGGCAATTGTGCCTGCAAAGAGATCGGGTCTGCGGAAAAATGTATTTGCAGCATGCAGCGCTCCGAATGACGCACCGGTTGTGATTATCTGCACATCGTTGCCGCAAATCTGTTTGATGAACGGAACTACTTCATTCACAACATACTCATTGAACTGTTTATGCCGTTCAGACTTGTATTCAGGATGGTTCTCATCATTGAGCCAGCTCTCGCTGTTAATGCTGTTGATTGAAATTGCCCTTACCTTACCATTGTTAATGTACGGTGTTAATGATTCAATTAAATGGAACCTTTCGTATTCAAGATAATCTGCAGCAGCGGTCGGGAACATCAATAACGCATACTGGTTACCGGTTCCGTAAACAACGGTTTCCATTTCTTTGTTAAGATTAGGACTCCACCATTTGTGAATTTCTCTTTGCATATATTGTTATTTTAGATTTATTTTCAGGTGTGAAGTTACAAAATTACTGATTTTATAAGCAAGATTAAAGTCCCTGCCCGCAAAAAATTGCCGTACTTACTCTAAAATATTTGGTATAGTAAATGAACGAACTTATTTTTATAATTAAGCGAAATTCCCGCAAATTTATTGTTTTTTTCACTAAAAAAGCAGCTTTTTAGAAAACTTTTAAATATTTATTCAAATGGGTAAAAAAGGTAAAAACGAAAAAAACGGCTCATCGGTAAATGAAAAGACTGAAAAAAAACTTCGTAAAATTCAGGATGATATTACTGAATCCCGGAAAAAATACATTAAGCTGATTTCAAAGCTTGCAAAGATGGATGTAGAAGATTATATATTAAAGGACCGGGAAGGAAATGATGTAAAGCTTTCTGAAATGTTCGGCGATAAGGAAAACCTGATAGTAATACATAACATGGGCAAGGCGTGCTCATACTGCACACTGTGGGCAGATGGCTTCAGCGGTATAACCTATTTTATGGAAAAGAAAACAGCGTTTGTGCTTGTATCACCTGATGCCCCTGAAGTTCAAAAGGAGTTTGCTGATTCACGCGGATGGAAATTCAAAATGTATTCAGGCGCAGGCTCAACATTCATAAAAGATATGGGTTACTACACAGATGCGGGTTCATACTGGCCGGGTGTATCAGTATTTCATAAAGATGGTAATGGTAAGATAACCCGTATATCGAAAGATTTTTTCGGACCTGGAGATTTTTATTCCAGCCCATGGCACTTTTTTGATCTGCTGCCTGAGGAAAAAGAAAACAAGGAGAAATAATTTATAATGAGCGGTTTACCAAATGAGCTCAGGATTTTAAGTGAAGAGTTCAGAAATATGAAAATCGAGTCAGCCACTTTCCTTGAAAAAGTTAAGGATAGCGAGTTCAATAAGCGGCCGCCGGATAACGGCTGGTCAATTGCTGAGTGCGTAGATCACCTTATAGTTACAGGAGTTGATTATTGCGATATTTTTGAAAAAGGCTTAAAAAAGCTGGAAGAAAAGAACCTGCGGTATTCAGGTGAAATGAAATACAGCTGGATAGGAAACAAATTCATTTCAAATGTAGAGCCCCCGGTGAAAAAGAAATTCAAATCACCCGGTAAATGGCAGCCGGATTCCAAAATCAACAAAGCAAAAGCAACAGCGGCATACCTGCAGCTGCAGGATAGATGGATGGATCTGGTTGAAAAGTCAGCGCCATGGGATCTTACCAAAATAAAGCTTCCTTCACCGGCTGTAAGCTGGATAAAATTTTCTGCTTTTGTAATACTTGAAGTCAACGCAGCACACCAGCGCAGGCACCTTGAGCAGGCAAAGAACGTTAAAAGAAATTTAAAATAATTATAAGGAGTCCGGAATAATGTCACTTAGTTCATTTAATTTTAAGCAGTGGATTGAAGAGAACCGTCATTTACTGAAGCCGCCTGTAGGCAATAAATGTATGGTAGATGGCGACCTGATAGTAATGGTAGTTGGAGGTCCGAATTCACGGAAAGACTATCACTATGAAGAAGGCGCTGAATTCTTTTACCAGGTTGAAGGTGATATCACTGTAAAAGTAATTGAAGACGGCAAGCCAAAGGATGTGCATATTAAAGAAGGGGAAATGTTTTACCTTCCGCCAAATACACCGCACTCTCCGCAAAGACCGGCTAATACTATAGGTCTTGTAATTGAGCGCAAGCGGGATGAAAAAGAGCTTGACGCTTTCCAGTGGTACTGTGAGAATTGCGGAAATAAGCTGTATGAGGAATTTGTAAAGCTTGATAATATTGTTACACAGCTTCCGCCGATATTTGAAAAATTCTGGGGAGATATGGATAAACGCACATGTAAAAAATGCGGAACGGTTATACAGCCGCCTGAAAAAAAATAACATGGAAATTAAAATAGTTCAAGTAGAATCAAAACCGGCTTTGGCAATCAGTACAAAATGTACATTTGCTGAACTTAGCGGTAAGTTTGATGAAATATACAGCGAGATTGGTTCATATATCAAAAAAAACAATTTGAAAGTAATTTGGGGACCGTTTGGTATCTATCACTCGGTTTCACCTGAGGAAATTGAACTTGAAGCAGGCTTCCCGGTTGAAGGAAACCCAAAGAGTGAAGGCAGAATAAAGCTCATGCATACCTATTCTGGTAAAGCAATTATGACAACTTTTACCGGTCCGTATGAAAAACTAAAAGAAGCATGGGGAGTTTTCGCAAAGCTTTT
>JAPUEV010000386.1 GCA_027492415.1 Ignavibacteria bacterium | reverse complement strand
TCTTGGCGTTTTAAGGCTGAGACCTTCCGGTTCAGACGGCGGACAGAACGGGATAAAATCCATTATTTACGAAATGGGTACTGATGAGATACCAAGGCTGAGATTCGGGATAAGACAGGGTGAGGAGTTTGAGAAGATAAGGGCAGGGGAAGGATTTTCGCTGGCTGATTACGTTCTTTCAGAGTTTGAGGAAAAAGAGTATGATGCACTCGAAAGATCAGTGGATGAAGCGAAAAACGCAGTAATAAGCTTTTTAACACTTGGCATTAAAGATACAATGAACCTTTTCAACCGTAATATTCTTGAACAGTAAAAAATTCTAAGGCTAAAAATAGAAAACTTCTAAAGTATAAAGAACAAACTTCTAAAGAATAAAGAGAACATAATACAAACTAAATAAATATATGAAGAAAAACATAATACTAAGTACTTTGTTATTTCTGTTAAGCTCGGTGACAGCTTTCGCAAGCGAAGCCGATCTTAAGATCCCCGAATTAAGCGCTAACCAGAACAATATGCTTTTTATTGGCATAGGTGTTTGTGTGCTTGGGCTTCTTTTCGGTATCATACAGTTCCTGAAAGTTAAAAAATTAAGGGCACACCAGAGCATGCTTGATGTTGCCCAGATCATTTATGAAACCTGTAAAACTTACCTGAACCAGCAGGGCAAATTTATTGCTGTTCTGTTTATTTTTATTGCTGTATGTATCGGCTTTTATTTCGGCTTTATACAGCATGCAGGTGCAGGCGGTGTTGCTTTAATCTTAATGTGGACAGTTGTTGGTATATTAGGCTCATTTGGTGTTGCAAAGTTCGGTATCAGGATGAACACACTTGCAAACAGCCGTATGGCTTTTGCTTCACTTGAAAGAAAACCCATAAAACTGCTTACCATCCCATTGGATGCCGGTATGAGTATTGGTGTTATGCTTATCTGTGTAGAGCTTATCATGATGCTTATAATTCTGTTGTTTGTACCGCGTGAATATGCAGGTGCAAGCTTTATCGGTTTTGCTATCGGTGAGTCACTCGGCGCATCAGCGCTCAGGATAGCAGGCGGTATCTTCACAAAGATAGCTGATATAGGCTCTGACTTAATGAAAATCGTTTTCAAAATTAAAGAAGATGATCCCCGTAACCCGGGCGTTATTGCCGATTGTACCGGTGATAATGCAGGTGACTCAGTCGGACCCACAGCGGACGGCTTTGAAACATACGGAGTAACTGGTGTTGCGCTTATCAGCTTTATAGTTCTTGCAGTTCCCAATGTAATGTTCCAGACAGAGCTGTTAACATGGATCTTTGTTATGAGGATACTTATGATTATTACCTCTATAGCTTCATTCTATATTAACGGTATCTGGGCAAAAGCAAAATACGGCAAAGATGAAGATATAGATTTTGAAAAACCTTTAACATCGCTTGTTTGGATAACTTCAATTATATCAATGATAGTTACATTTGTTATCAGTAAAGTTCTTATCGGACATTTGCCTGATAATTTATGGCTGACGCTTTCAATTATTATCAGTTGCGGAACACTTGGCGCGGCATTAATTCCGGAGTTCACGAAAATCTTCACATCACCAAAAAGCAAACATGTGAACGAAGTTGTAACAGCATCCCGCGAGGGCGGTTCATCGCTTACAATATTATCCGGACTTGTTGCAGGTAACTTCTCGGCATTCTGGATCGGGATGGTATTCTTCTTCCTTATGACAGTTGCTTATTTCGCATCTCAATCAATACCGGGCTCAATGATACCTGCCTATGCATCTATTTTCGCATTCGGTTTGGTAGCATTCGGTATGCTTGGTATGGGTCCGGTTACAATTGCGGTTGATAGTTACGGACCTGTAACAGATAACGCTCAGTCAATTTATGAGCTTTCACTTATTGAATCAACTCCCGGAATATCGGAAGATATCCAGAGAGATTTTGGATTTAAACCTGACTTTGAAAAAGCTAAGCATTACCTTGAAGCCAATGACGGCGCAGGTAATACATTTAAAGCTACTGCAAAACCTGTGCTTATAGGTACAGCGGTTGTTGGCGCTACCACAATGATATTTTCACTTATCCTTGTGATAAAAAATACGCTCGGCATTCAGCCTGAAGCTGTACTCAGCATACTTAACCCGTACTCTATATTAGGATTCATTTGTGGCGGCGCGGTAATATACTGGTTCACAGGCGCATCAACACAGGCGGTTACAACAGGCGCATACAGGGCTGTGGAGTACATCAAGAAAAATATCAACCTTGATGAGAACGCCAGCATGAGCGCTTCAACAGAAAAATCAAAAGAAGTTGTTAAGATCTGCACACAGTACGCGCAGACAGGTATGTTCAATATATTTATCGCGATATTCTCATTCGCGCTTGCTTTCGCGTTCTTTTCAGCGCCGGGCAAAACAAATGAACCTGTATCTTTCTTTATCAGCTTCCTAATCTCAATTGCGGTATTCGGCTTATTCCAGGCTATGTTCATGGCAAATGCCGGCGGCGCATGGGATAACGCGAAGAAGGTTGTTGAAGTTGACCTGAAAGAAAAGAACACCCCGCTGCATGATGCTACAATTGTTGGCGATACAGTAGGCGATCCTTTCAAGGATACTTCATCAGTTGCGCTGAATCCTATCATTAAATTCACAACATTATTCGGTCTGCTTGCGATGGAAATGGCAATATCTGAATCATTCCGCGCAACAGCGCCTTATGTAGGATTGTTCTTCTTTATTGTAGCGCTTTACTTTGTATGGCGTTCATTCTACAAGATGAGAATTACAGCAGAGGCATAACAAAAGAGATTTAAGAAACATTTATATATTTTTTTCCTAAGGCCATCCATTGGATGGCCTTTTTTATTTCTGCCGGTTTAAATAATTTACACGCAGAAAATAATTAAGCCATGAAAAAAATAATAATAACAGTTTTTATAATAATATCAGGGTTACTTTGCACAAGTACTTATTCTCAAAGGTGCGGTGATGGCATATGGCTCGTTTTTAAAAAGAGCGGGAATAAATTTCTCGATAGCTCAGATCTTAAGATAAACCTTAAGACTTATGACAGGCGCTTTAAATATTACAATGCGCCGGGCCACACAGAAATGCAGCTTGATACCTTAAAAGATACAGCAGCATTTATTACATATGTAAACGAGATTAACGCCAATATTTCTGAGGGAGACAGCAATAAAATATATTTCCCGACCGGCTGCGGTTTCTTCAGGATGGAATTTACTTTTACGGATATTTCATCCGGAGACATTATGAAATTAATTCTGCACAAGGTCACTCACGATATTCCCTTAAAGCTGAATGATATAATAATTTCTGCGGGAGAGTATGAGTTCAATATAAACGGAATACTTGATACTGCGATATTTAAAGAAGATAAAGAAGGGGTGTATAATTTCGGCTTTTCAAACTTTCATCCCAGGAAAGATTAACCCGGTTTTATCTTCTTTTTTTACCTGCTTTTTCTGCCTCATCAATTTTGTTTAGCAGCCATTTAGGGTCAATTACAAAATCAGGCTGGTTCAGAATTTCCCTTAATTTATCGGCAGCATATGGATCGAATCTTGTCTTTAGGCGGATAAGTTTTTTCGCACTTGTGATAAAATTCAAATAATTCTTTTTCCGGGCCGGAAGGATATATTTTTCGTTTGCAAGCAAATGCCTGTAGGAATCAATTACCCCTTCCATCCTGTCAAACTGGTCAAGCTCATAATATGCTGCAATCAGCAGGTTCTTTACCCTGAACTTATTATATGCATCAGTGTAACCTGAATTTACCAGCAGGTCAATAGTTCCCTTGAAATTCTTTTTGGCAAATTCGCATATTGCTTTTGCAAAACTGTAAGAAACCTCTCTTACAGATTCCAGCATATCATCTTTGTAATTTTCTATGAATGATTCAGTCCATTCAATTTTACCCAGCGCCAGCGCAGTTTCAGCAATACTGATATACATTCTTTCAGATAAATTATGCTCAACCTTATACGTTTTGTAATCAAGCTCAAAACAGAAAATACTGAATAAATGCTCCTGGTATTCGCTTTTCCCCTTACGAAGCATACGTTTGCAGTAATTTTCCATATTGATGAGTATTTCAATGGAATCAAATAGATGGAATTCATCAAAGTGTTTCAATAAATTGCCGCGTATATCCGCAAAATGCTTTTCGTTATCTTCATCGGTATGCAGCTTAATGGTATGATAAAGCAGAGAAACTATTGGTGAAGATGAATATTTATCTATTTTCAGATGCGCTATAAATTCTTCAAACTCCCCAGTATCAGAACCTGTTTCATAAAGCTGTTTTGTATTAAGAAAGTACAGGTAGGTTTTAAGCATTACTATGACCTGGAAAAGAGTTGCGTAATGAGCGATATTGTTTACTCCTTTAATATCGATCTTTTTTTCATCCCTGCTGTAATACAGCTTATGAAGGTAGAACACATTTTCATATTCAAACATATACCGGTTATAAGCATATATTTCGCTTTGCTCACCTTTACCTGATAAATCTCTTTTTAGCAGCCTGCTGGTCTTTTCAAACTGTTTCAAAAGGTTACGCTCATTCAAAACGTGCAGTAAATGGTTTCCGTTCGAAAATTTATCACTTTTAAGGTCATTATAAAGCAGGTAATCCATCGCGAGATTTGTTAATGTGAACATCTGTATCCTTAAGAGCCCGTCATTGTAAACCGCACCCGGAAAAACCACTGACCACACATATTTTTTTGAGAGCAGCTCATCTTTGAATGCCGGGTAATTTTTTTTTAGGTAGCCGTACAGCCTTATCACGCCTTTATTTTTATTGAAGAA
This sequence comes from Ignavibacteria bacterium, assembly GCA_027492415.1. Classification (GTDB taxonomy): domain Bacteria; phylum Bacteroidota; class Ignavibacteria; order Tepidaquicellales; family OLB5; genus OLB5. The sequence continues at coordinate 284 of JAPUEV010000386.1, read as the reverse complement.
AGGGGAGCTGATATAATCTGAGAATTCTTTGATCTCATCCTGTGAAAATGAAGTTAAGATACGTATGAGACTGCTTTTTTTCATTTGTAACCTGTCTGTATTAAATTCAGAGTTTCAAATTTAACGATAAATAGGATAAAAATTCAGTTAAATGATCTGTTTAAAAAATACTTATAACAATTAAATAAATATTTCCTGAAAAGTAACCGGTTAACATTCAGTAAAATAATTCCTGAGAAATTTGCTGATGATTTGCAATTAACTGACAAAACGGAAGAAACTAT
>JAPUEV010000385.1 GCA_027492415.1 Ignavibacteria bacterium | reverse complement strand
TACTGGCATGTAAAAGCTAAAAATGAAGTTGGCTGGGGAGCATTCAGCCAATGGTGGAAATTTACAACTGTAAGCGGATTGCCGCCAGCTCCGCCTGTTCTTATTTATCCTTCAAATCGCGCTCCTGATATTTCTGTTACACCGCTTTTGGACTGGAATGATGCTGCAGGAGCACAAAAATACAGGATTCAGGTTTCTGCACTAAGCAGCTTCAGCACATTGTGGATAGATGACAGTAATATTACTGCATCCGAATACCAGGTAGGAAACGGTATACTTGCATATAATTCGGGTTACTTTTGGCGTGTAAAAGCTAAAAACGATGCAGGCTGGGGTAATTACCAGGCTGTACTTTTCAGGTTCTTTACACTTGTTACTCCGCCGCAGGCACCGCCGGTCCTTGTTTCACCTGTAAATAATTCTGTTAATATTTCACTCATTCCTGTGCTTGACTGGAGTGATATCACCGGGGCAGTTAAATACCGTCTGCAGGTATCAACTAACAGCGGGTTTGGCTCATTGATAGTAGACGACAGTAATTCAGTCAGCTCGCAATATTCAGTCTCAGCAGGCGTATTGAATTATAATACTGCATATTATTGGCGGACTGCAGTTAAGACAGGTTCTGTATGGAGCACATTTTCTTCTGCATGGAATTTTACTACAGTAACAGCACTTTCAGCGCCGGCACTTTCAACACCGGTGAATAAAGATACAGGCGTTGCTGTAACTCCAAACTTTACATGGTCCAAAATTACAGGTGCTTCAGGCTACAGGCTGCAGGTATCGGCATTTTCAAATTTCTCTGTTCGGTGGATAGATAAATATGTAAGTGATACATCTTACCAGACACCAAACGGAGTGTTGGCTTATAATTCCAGGTATTTCTGGCGTGTAAAATCATTAAGAGCCCTTGACTCAAGCAGTTATTCAAACGCAAATTATTTTTTCACAAAATTATTTGCGTATTCAGCCGGAAAACCTGAAATGGAAACTGAAAAATACCTGGATCTAACCGGTCTTATCAGTAATGATAAAAAGATGAACTATTCACTCGAAATATGCAGGGATACTTTATTCACAGAAATAGTTATGAAGACAGATAACATCAAAGAAGAATTTATTAAGCTGCAGTTAAATCAGTTTGATGAATTCTCAACTTATTTCTGGCGGGTATCTAATGGTAATGTAAATGAAAGAAGCATTCCTGTACAGGTATTTGTAACATACAATACAAAATATACTGATATGAGACCTGTTCCATTAAATTCTGTGATACCTGAAAAATATACACTATATCAAAATTATCCAAATCCGTTCAATCCGGAATGCAGGATAAAATTTGATATACCGAATACAAATAATATGAAAGCTGATAATGTAAAGATCACACTATATGATCTGATAGGAAGGGAAGTAGCGGTAATTGTAAATGCACAGCTTGTTCCGGGAACATACGAGGTCAGCTGGAATGCTGCAAGCTATCCGAGCGGTATATATGTATATCAAATAAAAACAAATTTATTCAGTGATACAAAAAAGATGGTTTTACTTAAGTAACTGAATATGGAATAGTTACGCTTTAACAGAAAAGACAGCTAATTACTGTCTTTTCCGTTATATAAAAAAGACAGCCTATTCAGCTGTCTTTGAAGTTGCCCGACTAGGGGTCGAACCTAGACTTTCCTGATCCAGAATCAGGCGTGTTGCCAGTTACACCATCGGGCATTAAAATTAAAGTTCACAAAGATACAAAATTTGAAATTCACTGTAAAGTTGAAAATTTAGTCATTAAAATTCCTGAAAAATCATAAAAATTGTATAAATTTTGGTTTTTTAAATAGATTGCAGAATTCGTAAATTTGTACGACAAAATGTGTTAAGTTTTATAAAATATAATATGATATATAAAATTTTAATAACAATATTACTCTTAAATCTAGGGATCTTTGCTCAGCAGGCAATACTGTTTAAAACGCCTCCGGGAAACATTTCTTTGCCATCGGTAATAGCTGATGAAAACAGTGCTCCAAAAACCAATGGTATGGGAATACTGGAATCCAAATGGATATCTACTTCTGAGTCAAACGCAGAAGCCCTTCTGCAGACATATTCAAACTCAACTGATATCGGAATCAGAAAAATTATAAACGACATTCTTTTAGCGGCTAATATTCCCGATGAAAAGATAAATAAGCTTAAAGTAAATTTTACCAGCACGGGGATTGAAGAACGCGGGATAAATAAGGATGATGTAGTTTTCAATGATGATTTTGCAGCAAAGTATCCGGCTGAAAGTATGCTGCTGATAACCAAGCTGTACCGCTCTAAAAATGCAGTTATTGAAATTACTGAAACAGGTGCTGCTGAGTTTGACCCTGCAGTAAAGAATGCGCTTTCAGAAGGCCTTAGATTCGGAAATAAGACCGAAACCACACAGGAAAACAAAATGCGTGTTGAAATTCAGAATATGGTTTACGCATTTGAGAACCAGCCGATAAATATCACAAGGTTTACAGATAAAAGCATAGTTATTCCGGAATATTTTGCCAGTGATGTTGGAATAAACTCTATTGGTAATATGACTGTTACTGAATTCGGACCTAATGATTACTTTGTCAAAGTAGTTTCTCCGGCTGTTGAAAAGCCTGTTGAATTCAAAATATCCGCCGCAAATCCAACTGCAAGCTTCAAAGTAGGGGGCAGGGAAAGCTATTCGATCAAGTACATAGAAATCAGCGGGAATAAAATCACTTTCTCACTTTCGGGATTCATGGTAAGTTTTCCGTAACTGGATAAAAATAATTTTTAACATAGAAAAGAGAGTTCTAATACTCTCTTTTTTATTTGCTTCAATACTAACAGGCTCTTTGCATTTATTTTGAAAAGCAATTATATTATTTTTGTAAATTGAAAAGGGATATACCCTTGCAGAGTATCATAAAAATATTAAAGGATCACTAATGCAATTCAGGCTCAAACAATCAACTATTAAAGATGCAGGAATCGGTGTATTCGCAACTTCCAGTATCAGCAAGGGTGATAAGCTTCATACATTATTTCACGATAATGATGTAATATGGGTATCGAACGAAGATTATGAAAAGCTAGAAATATCTCCTGAGCTTAAAGAGAATTTTTCAATTAAGTTCGAGGACGGATACTCCATGCCCGGGGATTTTAACCGGATAAGTGTAGGCTGGTATTTAAACCATTCAGATGAGCCTAACCTCCATTCTGACGAGGAATACGAATATTATGCTTCCAGGGATATAGAGCCGGGTGAAGAATTATTCATTAATTACGAACATCTTTAAATTAAAAAGCCCCTCATATTACATATGAGAGGCTTCAAATAGGGTTGGGCAAGTTATGCCCTTGCCCTCCTAAAACTTATTAATTGCATACACGCTCCTTTCTCAGTGGGTCTGCTTTTGAAACTCCCCACATACCAATATAACTAAATTTTAACATAATTTGTCCCCAATACCAATCTTTTTAATAAATAATTTCGTATAAATTTATATAAATCAATTGGGCATTTATTTCAATTGAAACTATATATAGTTATTTTAAATTAAAATTGTAAATAAACAATATAATGACGCTTAAAACTTATTTTAGAATATTTACTTTTCTAATATTCCTTACAGTAATCGCTTATTCACAGAAATTTAATGATATAGAAGATATTGGTATGAACTATTACGGTAACATTACTGCACCAGACTTTCCCAAAGATATTGAATGGCTGAATACAGATAAACCTCACTCTATAAAAGAGTTTAAAGGAAAGCTGGTACTTATCGATTTCTGGACTTACTGCTGCATTAACTGCATACACATTATGCCTGACCTTAAAAAGCTGGAAGAGAAATACAAAAATGAACTTGTTGTTATCGGCGTTCACTCAGCAAAATTTTTAACAGAGCGGGGGACCGAAAATATCCGTCAGGCTATATTAAGATATGAAATAAATCACCTGGTTGTAAATGATAAGGATTTTGAAGTATGGGATGAATACACAGCAAAATCATGGCCTACTTTGGTCTTAATTGACCCGAACGGGAAAGTGATAGGAATGAGATCAGGCGAAGGTGTTTATGATGAGTTTGATCCTGTCATATCAGCGGCAATATCACAATATAAATCAGACGGAGTTACTTTAAATTCTGAGCATGTAAAAATTACACCTGAAAAAGATAAAGCGCCGAAATCACTTCTCTCATTCCCAGGGAAGATTACTTCAGACACGGCAAATTCAAGATTATTTATTACTGATTCCAATAATAACAGGATTCTGGTCTTCAAACTAAACCTGGATGGAACAAGTGTTAAAACAGAAGAAGTCATTGGCTCAGGAGTAATCGGCTTAAGCAACGGCTCATTTACAGAATCATCTTTCAACCATCCCCAGGGTATTGCTTACAGTAATGATAAGCTTTATATAGCTGATACAGAAAATCATTTAATACGGGAAGTAGACCTAGTAACCAAGAAGGTAAGAACTATTGCAGGTCTCGGTTATCAATCTACAGAGCATGGGTTTATTCCTGTAAGCAATGCCATGGAAACAGCAATTAATTCACCATGGGATCTGACTGTAATTGGAGATGATCTTTATATCGCAATGGCGGGACCTCACCAGATTTGGAAGCTTGACCTGAAAACAGGTAAAATTGGTACATATGCAGGAAGCGGCAGGGAAAATATCATTGACGGCAGCTTTAAAGAATCAGCTTTGGCGCAGCCAAGCGGACTCACCACTGACGGAATGAAATTATTTTTTGCTGATAGCGAAGTAAGCGCAGTAAGAATAGCTGATCTTAATAATAAAAAGGGCAGTGTAAGTACTATTGTAGGCAGCGGACTTTTTGATTTTGGTGATATTGACGGAATTGGTGACAATGCACGTTTACAGCATCCATTAGGTGTGTTTTACAATCCCGCTGATGAATTGATATATGTTGCAGATACTTATAACAGCAAAATAAAAACTGTAAATCCTAAAACACGTGAATCAAAAACATATTCCGGTACCGGCTTTTCCGGAACAAGGGACGGGCAAAAAGATGCAGCTCAGTTCAATGAGCCCAGCGGTTTAACGATTATTAACGGTAAGATTTATA
>JAPUEV010000384.1 GCA_027492415.1 Ignavibacteria bacterium | reverse complement strand
CTTCTTCAGCATTTTTTCTTTCAGTTATATCTATTGTAACTCCAATTATCTTAACCGGTACTCCAAGTTCATTTTTTTCTACATCAGCTTTTACAAAGAACCACCTGATCTCATTATTAATAATTACCCTGTGCTCAAGCTCGTATGACTCCCCTTTTACAGCGCCTTCCCAGGCAGATCTGACAAGCTCCAGATCATCCGGGTGGGTAACTTTCAGAATTTCATCGAACTCGAAACCATTTTCTGAATCAAACCATTTAATATCTCCTAAGCTGACTGTATTTAAGCTTTCTGAATTCAGATCAACTGTCCAGAAATCAAATCCCGCTGCCTTTTGGGAATTATTCAGAATTTTCCTGCTTTCACTAAGTGCGCTTAAATTATTTTTATTTTCGGTTAAATCATTTATAAGGGTTAATACGCAATTCATATTATTATATATTATGAACTCACTGGATATCATTGCAAATCCAATATCACCGGACTTTTTTCTGAAAGTAATTTCGATATTGGATATCTTTCCGGTATTTTGCAGGGTATTTTCAGCTAAACGGCTGAATTCATCATTGAACCATAACCCTAAACCAATTGGCTCTTTACCAACCAGATCTTCTTTATTGTAGCCGGTAATTTTTGTAAATGCTTCATTAATATCTACAAACAGTCCTTTATCCGCTGTATTGACGCAAATACCGGCAGGGCTTGAAAGAAATATAGTATTAAGCCTGTTTTCACTAAGCTTTAATTCCTTTTCAGTCTTAATTCTTTCATAAATATCTTTTTTTAATTCCTGGTTCACTGTAAACAATTCCATCGCCATACTTATAGCTTCAAGCAGTACAAATTCACCTGAATTTTTAATTACATATCCATACCTGGTTATTTTCTTTACTTTATCAACAACTTCTTTTTCTGAATGGCTTGTCAGGAAAATTACGGGTAATGCCTTTATTTTTAAAATTTCTTTAGCAGCTTCGGTACCGTCAATTCCGCTGCCAAGATTAATATCCATAAGGACAAGATCTATCTCCGGGTCATTTTTAACTGCCTCAATAGACTTTATTCCGTTATGAACTATAATTACATCATAACCGTTTTTTATAAGGATCCTGGAGGTGGAAAGGGCAATAATAGCGTCATCTTCAGCAAGGAGTAATTTAATTCGTTTTTTCATATACTTAATACTTTTAGTTTTTAAAGAAATAGAATATAACTAAAGTACCGGCTGCTTTTTTAAAAAGATGAATGATATAGTAAGGAAAGCTGTTTAAACTTAAGTAATTGTTACTCCTTAATATAAATGGATTAATATGCTATAACAATTCATAAATCTTTCTGAACTTAAATAACAAAAAATTGTTTACATAATAAATAGCTGCCTTTATGATTCCCGGTAAAATTGTAATTTTCATTATATGATATAAGTCATTTTACTTATATCAGCTATATATTATGTTTGTATATGATTTTTATCCCCGGAAATAGAAAACAGTGGATTTTAGTCAAATAATAGGCATTTTAATAAGATTTTAATTAAGGTATATTATAGTAACGCTAAAGGTCATAATAAATATTTTTTAATAAAATTTATAGTAAGATGTATAAATCAATAATCAGAATTTCAGCTTTAGTATCATTAGGTTTTTTTCTGGCAGCCTGTACCAAGGAAGTACCAAAAGAACTGATAAATAATCAGAAACCCCAGCAAAATCAGAATCAGCAGCAGCAGCAGCCTGTTGATAAGAACCAGATGCCGGATGATTCAATACACAGGAACCTGGGTAACAATAACAGCCAGACAGATACAAAAGGCGATACGAAGGCCGATGAAATGATGAAAGCGGCTGATGATGCTGAAGCAAAATATATAAAATCAAAATCAGATGCAGATAAAAATGATTATATCCTTAAACAGATGGGTGCTGCCAATTACCTGATGTTTGAGGCTAATCTTTCACCTAAGAAAAAGTATAAACCAGCGCTTGCAAGATATAACAAGGTGCTTGAAATTGACCCTAAAAATGCAGAAGCGATGGAAAACAAAAAACAGATAGAAGATATTTACAAATCAATGGGTATGCCAATACCAAATTAATAACATAATTACCTATGGATAGCTTATATAATTTCTTAAATACAAATTCATATTACGGTTTATTGGCAATAATACTCATTATATGGGCCGGTATGTTCATGTATGTAAAAAACCTCAGCAGGAAAGTTAAAGATCTTGACAGGGGTAAAGTTTAACCATTATTTTGAAAATGATACAAATTAAAATATAAACAAATGGGACCATATTTATTATACGGTGCATTTGCCGCTGCGTTTCTATCCTCTATACTCTATTTTATTTCATCAGGCGGTAAAACAAACTATGTAAAACAGGCAAGGATGCTGTTCCATGCTTCTGCTGTACTTACAATTTCTTCAGCAGCATTCCTGCTTTATCTTATTATATCACATCAATTCCAGTACACATATGTATGGAACTACAGCTCAAAAGATCTTCCATGGAACCTGCTGATAGCAACATTCTATGCAGGACAGGAAGGAAGCTTCCATTTATGGGCACTCTTGATGTCATTGCTGGGAATATTCCTGCTTCCTTACCTGGCTAATAAGGATTCAGAAAAAATCAACGGAGCAGAACAAACTGATAAATATGAACCGATGGTAATGGGTGTCTTTACACTTATATCATCTTTCCTGTTATGCATACTGATAATAAAATCACCCTATCTATTTGTTTGGGAATCCTTCCCTAAAGATGTTCAAATGGGCTTTGTACCTGAAGACGGGAGAGGCTTAAATCCCCTTCTTCAGAACTTCTGGATGACAATTCACCCGCCTATACTTTTCACCGGGTTCACATCACTTTCTATTCCTTTCAGCTTTGCAATTGCTGCACTGCTTAAGAACAGGTATGATAAATGGATGAAGCTAGCCCTTCCATGGACGCTTTTCGGCGGAATGATACTAGGTTTGGGTATAATGCTCGGCGGATACTGGGCATACGGAGTACTAGGCTGGGGCGGTTACTGGGCATGGGATCCCGTTGAAAACTCATCATTTATACCATGGTTATTTATCGTTGGCGCAGTTCATACAATGGTAGCCGAAGAAAAAGTAGGCAAATACAGGAAAACAAGTTTATTACTGTGCATAATTGCTTATGCAATGGTTCTATGGTCAACATTTTTAACAAGAAGCGGTGTACTTGGAGATGCTTCTGTGCACTCATTTGTTGATCCGGGACAGGAAGTTTATTTATTCCTTGTAGTATTTTTAAGTATGTTTGCAGGCGGCGGCTTTGCACTGTTAATATGGCGCTTTAAGAGCTTAAGGACAGTTAAGTCAGAAGGCCAGGTAAGCCTGCTCTCCCGTGAATCTGCATTATTTGTAGGAGCAGTTACAATTTGCGCAGCAGCTCTGGTTATTGCAGTAGGTACAAGCTGGCCTATACTTTCAAAGGGAACAGTTGAGCCTGATTTTTACAACAGGATGAACCTTCCCCTGGCAATATTGATTGCAGCAATTAACGGTATAAGTATATTATTAAGATGGAAACACTCTGAGGAAAAACAGTTCTTTAAGAGTCTTTACTTACCTTTAGGTTTTACTGCTGCTATAACAATAGTATTGGTAATTGTGGGAGTAAGAGATTTACTGATCGCATTACTTGCTGCAGCAGCATTTTTTGCAATGTTCATAAATGCAGAAATAGCATATACTATATTCAGGAAAAATAAATCAAAAGCCGGGGCATATATTGCTCATATGGGTATAATGCTTCTGTTCCTCGGGATCATTGGTTCATCAAGATATTCCGTTGAAGAGAATGTTTCTCTGCCTTTGGGTGAGCCCAAACAGGTGCTTGGCAGTTATGTTTTGACCTATAAAGGCGCAACAGAAATACCGGGCGACGCTGAAAAATATCATTTTAATGTTATAGTGCAAAAGGATGATAAAGCATTCCTGCTGCAGCCTATTATGTATTACAGCGAGTACTCTGAAGGAATTATGAAAAATCCTGATATAGCCAATCTTGTTACAAAAGATCTGTATCTATCACCGATGTCACTTGAAGAGCCGGGACAGTTCTCACCAAACGATGTTCATTCATTTAAAAAAGGTGAAGAAAAAGATGTTAACGGCATGAAAGTTAAATTCATAGATTTTGACAGGACGAAATTCAACAAAGATGAAATGGAAGCAGGCAAAATGAATATTATGGGAGCTGAGCTTGAAGTTACAATAGACGGCAAAAAGGAAAAGCTAGTTGCTGAACAGGAAATAGGCAAAGAAGGCGGAAACCCGGTACCTGTTACATTAGCCGGAAATGATAGATATACATTTTTGCTGACAAAGCTCTCGGTTGCAGGCGAATCAACAGTAGATATTGCAATTATTGACAGTTCTGTTCCAAAGGATAACGCGCCGGAAACCCTGGTTTTAACGGCAAGTATCAAGCCATTTATAAACCTTGTTTGGGGCGGCACACTTGTAATGGTTATTGGATTCTACTTCTCACTTCTTTCAAGGTACAGAAGGATGAAATCAGAACATAAGAAAAATGAGATAGTAAGCACCAATGTTACAAATGGCCATTCAAACGGAAACGGTAAACATCATCCAAAGAAACATAAACATACCGAAGAAGAAGTGTAAATAGTGTAAACCTTATATATAAACAATAATTCGAAATCTTTTCTAAAAAGGCATTCTTATCAGAATGCCTTTTTTTTTAACCTAATACCAGGTTGATTACAATTTTTTACTTTAATTTACATTAATAAGAGAATCTATTTCTGCTAAATGAGTTAATTTTGTATATAAGCCTCAAATTTAAATTCATAATACATCGCCATGAAAAATAAGATAATTATTTTAATGGCTCTCGCTATTATCTCATCCATATCCGCTGCATTAAGCTTTATTTCAGCAGACCAGAATACTTTCAGTAATGTTATACCGGTAAATTCAAATATATCTTCACTTTCTGATGATGAACGTGAAAGTATTATTTATATGCGTGAAGAAGAAAAATTAGCGCGGGATATATACAGGCAAATGTTTGATAAATATGATCTCAGACCGTTCAGAAACATTTCGCAGGCTGAAGAGCGGCATATGGAACTAGTGAAAGATCTGCTTACTAAATACAATATTACTGATCCTGTGCTTTCCGATGACGCGGGTTC
>JAPUEV010000383.1 GCA_027492415.1 Ignavibacteria bacterium | reverse complement strand
CACCGGCTAAGATTGCACCGGTCAAAGGAGCAGCTATGAACATCCATAACTGTTCAATTGCCCAGCCGCCGACAAATATCGCCTGGCTGATGCTTCTTGCCGGATTTACCGAAGTGTTTGTAACAGGTATGCTTATTAAATGAACAAGTGTTAAGCCTAAGCCGATTGCAATACCTGCAAAACCTTTTGGTGCGCGTTCATCAGTTGCTCCCAGGATAATTAAAATAAACATAAATGTCATTACAACTTCACACACCAGTGCGCTTATCATATTATAGTGGCCGGGTGAGTGCTCGCCGTAACCGTTTGCAGCAAAACCGCCAATTGAACTGCCATTGCCTGTTGCAATAATGTATAATACTCCCGCTGCTGCAATAGCGCCCAGGATCTGCGAAACAATGTAAGGAACTAATTCTTTTGAGCTGAACCTGCCGCCAACCCAAAGTCCGAAAGAAACCGCGGGATTTAAATGAGCCCCTGAAATATGACCCAGTGAATATGCAATTGTTAAAACCGTTAATCCAAATGCAAAGGATACTCCAACTAAACCTATACCTACACCCGGAAATGCAGCCGCTAATACAGCGCTTCCGCATCCTCCAAGTACCAGCCAAAATGTTCCGATAAATTCTGCAATTAGTTTTTTCATTTTAATTTTCAATAAGTTTCTAATATTCACAAAATTATCACTAAATATTAGTTTATTCAAGATTTAAATTTGCAATAATGAAACTACCCGTTCATTTACCTTTGAAAATACCTCAAATTGTGGGTATATTTGCAGATTATATAATACAATGCTGGCGTCATATCCTGCAGAAGGAATGGCGCATTTTAATAGTAGAAAGGCTTATAATGCGTAAATTTTTTTTCCTGAATCTCCTCATAGCTGCCTTATTTGTTTACATTTACGGCTGCGGTGATAAAAAGGATGATAAAACAAATAATAATAATAAAGACGGAAATATCAGTGAGCTTGTAAAAAAAGACAGTGTAACAGGCAAAGATAAAGTTCAGCTTAAGTATATTGTAAAAAAAGGGGATAAATTCTATTATAAGATGGTTGCCAAAACATCAAATATGGAAAAATCACCTGCAACAGAAGATAAAGAAGTTAAACAGGATAACGAGATAAATTATTATTACTCCAAAGAAGTTAATGATGTTGATGCTGCGGGCATCATAAGCTATAAAATCAATTTTGACTCAATTAACATCTCATCATCAATGGGTGAGCAGAATATAAAATATAATTCAAGCGTTAATGACAGCGTGAGAAATAATCCTGCATTCATACAGTATAATGCTGTGATAAATAATCCTTTCTATACCAGGGTTAGCCCACAGGGAGAAATTACTGATGTTTATGGAATGGAAAAGATCTATGAAGTCCTTTTCAAATCTCTTGGTGATACACTCAAAGAAAAAGATAAACAGGAAATAAAGCAGTCATTCGGTGAGGAATCTATCAAAGAGATCCTTCAGCAGGAATACCAGGTTTGTCCTCCTGCAGCTATTACAGTGGATTCCAGCTGGACAAAATCATTCAATTCAGCAGTATTATTCTTCGAAGTTGTAAATAATGCGAAGTACACTTTAAAATCAGTTGAAGATAAGAACGGCCAGAAAATTGCAAACATAGAAGCGAACCTTATTGTTGAATTCAAAAATAAAGAAGTTAAAGAGCGCGGTATGGTTGTTAAAATTGAAAACTCTGAAACTTCAGGTAACGGCAAAATTGCTTTTAACCTGAACCGCGGATGCATTTCTTCAAAAGAAACAAACACTAATTTAAAGCTTGATATGAAGCTTTCTGCACAGGGCCAGTCAGCTAATTCATCACAGGCTGTAACAACAAACTTAACAGTTACATTGCTGAATTAAATTAAACAGAAAATGCTCAAAAGAAATCCTGCTTTCAAGAATTTGATTCAGCTTGAGCACCCTTTGGTAAAAAGTTACATTACAAAGATCCGCGATAAGAACACATCTTATTTCGAGTTCCGTACCTACGTAGATAAGCTTTCCATGCTCCTCGCCTATGAAGCAGGCAAGGAGCTTGGCTTAAAGGCAAAAAAAATACTTACCCCGCTTACCCCATTCAATGGTACCGTAATAAAAGATGAAATTGTGCTTATGCCTATTTTAAGGGCGGGGCTCGGACTCACAAACGGCTTTGCATCCATTTTCCCCGAAGCAAGGATAAGCCACCTTGGCGTTTACAGAAACGAAATTACCCTGCAGCCAATAAGATATTATTTTAAATTTCCCAGGCTTAAAGATAAAAAGAACTCGATTGTTTATATTCTTGACCCCATGCTTGCAACCGGCGGAAGTATGTGCAGCGCTATTGATGAAGCTAAAAAAACAGGTGTTGGCAAAATAGTTGCCGCATGCCTTGTTGCCGCCCCCGAAGGTGTAAAGGAAGTTCAGAAATACCACAAAGAAATTAAGATCTTCACCTGTGCGCTTGATAAAAAGCTTAATCATGTTGGTTATATTGTCCCCGGTCTCGGCGATGCCGGCGACAGGCTTTTCGGAACTCTGTAAATAACAGATCAGGAATTTTCACTTGATCGATCTTGTTTAGTATATTAATGAGAAAATTAAAGGAATAGAGGTTTTAATCCCCTTAGATTTAAACAATTTGTTTTTTAGTTAATAACTGAATTGCCACGACTTTTAGGTCGTGGATACTGTTGACCCCTAATGGGGCTTTAGCCCCGGATAAATTTTTTAATACCAGAAAATATTGTTAAGTACTTTATATAAAAAGAAGCTCGATGACCTACTTTCGCTTTGCAGGAAAAACCTCGGCGAATTCAACGAAAAGCTGATCACAGACGCATTTAAGTTCAGCCTGAATGCGCACAAGCTTGATAAGCGCGCATCGGGCGAGCCTGTTGTTATTCATCCCTATGAAGTTGCAACTATAGTCGCCAGTGAAATTCCACTGGATGATATCACTGTTGCTGCTGCTTTATTACACGATGTTGTTGAAGATACCAAGTTCACCTACGAAGATGTTAAAGCAGAGTTTGGCGAAACTATTGCCGATATTGTTGACGGCGCTACCAAAATTGAGGGAATGTTTGAAAATTACGAAGCAAAACAGGTAGAAAATTACCGCAAAATGCTTCTTTCGATGTCAAATGATATCCGTGTAATACTTGTCAAATTTGCAGACAGGCTCCATAACCTGAAAACCCTTGAATACTTAAGCCCTGAACGGCAGGTCAGAATGGCGCGCGAAACCATGGAAATTTATGCGCCGCTTGCACACAGGCTGGGACTTTCCCGTGTTAAAACTGAGTTCGAAGATATGTCATTTAAATATCTTGACCGCCAGTTCTACAAAGAAATATCAAAAAAGGTAATTGCAAAAAAACGTGAACGCGAAAACTATGTAAAAAAGTTCATAACCCCTATTAAAGAACAGCTTGATAAAGAAGGCTTCAAATATGAAATATCAGGACGTGCAAAGCACCTTTACAGTATTGCCAAAAAAATGCTTTCAAGAAGTAAAGCATTCGAGGAAATTTATGACCTTTTTGCTGTAAGGATAATCCTTGATACCCAGGAGCGTAATGACTGTTTCACAGTTTACGGAATTGCATCAGAAATTTATATCCCGGTACCTGAAAGATTCAAAGATTACATCTCACTTCCCAAGCAGAATGGCTACCAGTCAATCCATACAACACTTATCGGACCCGAAGGCAAAATGGTGGAAGTACAGATTCGCACCCGCGATATGCATGAAGTCGCTGAAAAAGGTGTTGCTGCCCACTGGAAGTATAAGGAAAATATCAGCGTCAACGATCACCAGATGGAGGACTGGATCACCTGGATACGTGAGCTTTTTGACAGCTCTTCAAAGGAATCCACTCCAAAGCAGATAATGGAAGGATTAAAGCTTAATCTTTACCAGGATGAAATATATGTGTTTACCCCTAAAGGGGATCTTAAAATTCTGCCGATAAATTCGACCCCGGTTGATTTTGCTTTTGATATTCACAGCGAAGTGGGTTACAAATGCATTGGAGCTAAAGTGAACGGTAAAATTGTTCCGCTTGATTCAAAGCTTAAATCAGGCGACCAGATCGAGGTAATAACATCCAGGATTAAAAAGCCTCACCAGGACTGGGAAAAATTTGTTGTTACCCACAAAGCAAAGTCCGATATACATAAATACTTCAATAACGAGCGCAGGCTTAAAATTGAAGAGGGCAGGGAAACGTGGCTTAAGAAGCTGAAAAAAATGAAGCTGACCTTAAGCGAAGATGATATGAATAAGCTGCTTCCAAGATTAAAATTTGAAAGCCTGCAGCATATCTATCTTAGTATAGAAGATAACCAAATTACTGCCGATGAGCTTTATGAGCTGGTAAAGGACCGTAATAAGCTAATAAGCGGAGAAATTGTTTCGCCATGGGTTAAACCCATCGAAAAAACTCAGACATTTAAAGTAAAAGAAAACGAGCAAAGCCTGTTTGAAACTTATATTAAGACTGCGCGCTCAACCAAAAATAAAATTATCGCCGGCGGTGATGTAAAAGACCTGCTCTTCAGTTACGCCAATTGCTGCAACCCTATCCCCGGAGAAGATATCATTGGATTTATTTCAAAGACAGAAGGTATTAAGATACACAAGAAGTCCTGCAAAAATCTTACTAATCTGTTCTTAAGCGACCCTCAGAGGATAATCGAAGTCCAGTGGCCTGAGCAGGTTGAAGATGAATTCTTTGTCGGTCTTAGAATAAACGGTGAAGATCGACCCGGTATGCTGAACGAAATTACCAACGTCATCTCTGTTCACAGCAATACAAATATTAAAAGCGTTAGTATTGCTTCAAAAGGCTCATTGTTTGATGGAACAGTTATACTTATGGTTAAAAATATCACTCACCTTAACGAGCTTATCGAAAAGATAAGGCATATACAGGGCGTTTTTGAAGTAAAACGTTTTGAGGAATAAATAAAATTTTGTAATTTCTATTAGAGTGTCACCCTGCTACACCTGCCGAAGGCACGGAACTTGTTCCAGGGTCAGTTTAACAAGTGTATTTCGACCCCTGCAAACCAACATGATTTTTATCATAAAACCTGTAAACAATTATTAATATATTTGAAGATATGAAGACTAAAATTATTCTAACTTGTTTAGTATGCTTAATTGCATACTCATTTATATGGAGCTCTGCTGAAAAT
>JAPUEV010000382.1 GCA_027492415.1 Ignavibacteria bacterium | reverse complement strand
GTTAAGATAATTGGAGTTACAATAGATATAACTGAAAGAAAAAATGCTGAAGAAGGTAACCTGCATTCAATATCACTGTTACAGGCAACACTTGAATCTACAGCTGACGGAATTCTGGCAGTTGGGCTTGACGGAAAAGTAAAAAATTATAACAGGCATTTTACTGAAATGTGGAAAGTGCCTGATAATTTATTATCTGATGGAGATGACGATAAAGTATTAAATCATGTTGCGAAGCAAATTTACGAGCGTGATGATTTCTTAAATAAAATAAAACTTCTTTACAGCCATCCTGAACAGGAAAGCTTTGATACTATAAAACTCATTAATGGCAGGATAATGGAACGACACTCCATACCGCAGAAGATCAATAATGATACTGTTGGCAGGGTATGGAGCTTCAGGGATATTAGCGAGAAAGTAACGTTTGAAAAGGCATTAAAAAGAAGCGATGAAAGAATAAGCGCAATTATTAATTCAGTGCCTGACCTGCTTTTTATAATTGATAATAATGGGTTTTTTGTAGATTATTTCTGTAAAAATGAAGAAGATCTGTATGTTTCTTCAAAGGAGTTTTTAGGCAAAAAAATTAAAGATATTCTTCCGGGTTATATTGCTGAGGTTGCTGAAATAAAAATAGAAAGCGCAATTAAGAATAAACGGCAGGAGACATTTGAATACGGGCTTGTAATTAAAAACGAGTATAGATTGTTTGAAGACAGGATAGTGCCTGTTTCTGAAAATGAAGTGCTTTCGATAATAAGGGATATTACAGAGGCAAAAAAAGCTCAAGCTGAGCTGATAAGACGCGAAAAAATATTCACTGAAATATCTTTGTTTGCTGAGAAAATTTTCAGGGAAGGAATAAATGATGATAATATAAACTATATGTTATCCGGATTGGGAAAAGCCTTTGATATCAGCAGGTCATATATCTTTAAAAAAACCGCGGAAAATGACAATGAAATTGTTGTTAAGCAAATTTACGAATGGTGCGCTGAAAATATCATAAGCTCAGCTGAAGTTCTTGATGTTGATGCTTTCAGAATTCCCAAAAACACATCTTACAGCACAAAAATTGATAATATGCTCTCTGAAGGTTTCTTAACTGCAAAAGCTTCAATGTGTGATGATGAATATGAAAAATACCTAATGGAGGTCCAAAACCTAAAAACATATATGTTTATACCTATTTTTGCAGGTAATAACTGGTGGGGTCTCATTGGTTTTGATGACTGTAAAAATGAACGTGAATGGAACGAACATGAAGTTACGGCTTTAAAAACCGCTTCTAATTTACTGGGAAGCGCTTTACAAAAATCTTCTGTGGAAAGCGCTCTGGCTGATAGTACTGAATTATACCACTCACTTATAAAGGCATCACCTGATTCTGTTACTGTAACTGATATAGACGGAAAACTCATATTTGCCTCTGATAAAGCTTTGGAGTTATTCGGCTACTTGCCTGATGAAGACCTTTATGGACGCAGTATTTTTAGCTGGGCTTCTGATGATTCCAGGCTGAAAGCTATGGAACACTTTGGAAATTTATTAAAAAATAATACTACAAAAACTGACACGTATGTTCTTATTAAAAAAGACGGAACAGAGTTCCTTGGTGAAATAACTGCATGCAGTTATTTTGATAGTGATAATAATTCCAAAGGTTTAATTATTGTGGCACGTGATATCACAAATAAAGTTATTGCTGAACAAAAGCTTACTGAAGAAGCTGTTCGCAGGAAGATACTTATTGATGAATCAAGTGACGGTATTGTTGTTCTTGATGATAACGGAAAAGTATTTGAGTCAAATAAAAAATTTTCACAAATGCTTGGCTATGATATTAATGAATTGAATAAGATGTATGTTTGGGATTGGGATACTTTTATATGTAAAGAAAAAATAATAGATGTACTCGGGAACATTGATGATAATGGCGCTCAATTTGAATCAAAACACAAGCGGAAAGACGGCTCTGTGTATGATGTTGAAATAAGCTCAAATGGAGCAGTAGTAAACGGGAAAAAATTGATATTCTGTGTTTGCCGTGATATTACACAAAGAAACACCGCCCAGAAGAAGATAAAAGAAAGTGAAGAAAGATTTTCAAAGATATTTCATAACAGCCCTGTTGGAATCAGTATCAGCAGAATATCAGATGGTGTGTATGTTGATGTCAATGAAGCTCTGCTGAAAATTGGAGGCTACACAAGGGATGAAGTTATCGGGCACTCTACTATTGAGCTGAAAGTGTATGATGAGAATACAAGAGAAAAGTTCATGTCAATACTTAAAAAAGTGGGCAGATTATCCGGGGAAGAGCATTCATTCCCGCGTAAAGATGGCTCTATAGCAAATGTAATATTTTCTCTTGAAATTATTGAGCTAAATGGTGAAATGTTCATCCTGGGCATTGTTGTTGATATTACAGCGAGAAAAGCAGCAGAAAAGAAAATAAAGGAAAGTGAAGAGAAATTTTCAAAGATATTCCATTTAAGTCCTATAGGCATTGGAATCAGTAAATATGAAACACGTAAATTTACAGAGATAAACGAGACTTTCAGGAATATGATCGGGTACGAAAGGGAGGAGATCCTCGGTAAAACCTCCAAAGATCTTGCTTTGTATGACAATGATAAAAGAGAGAGTATTTTTAATGAACTTTCAATGAATGGTAATATAAGAAACACAGAAGTTGAATTTACAATGAAATCCGGCAAAAAGGTGAATGTACTGCTTTCATTTGAAATAATTGAGCTTGAATCTGAAAAGTACATTCTTGGAACCTTAATTGATATATCTGATAAAAAAGAAAGCGAGCTTCGTTTATTAAGTTCTCTTAATGAAAAAGATATACTCTTAAAAGAGCTTCAGCACAGGGTTAAAAATAACCTTTCTGTGATCTCAAGCCTCCTGCACCTGGAGATGGCTAACCTTGAGGATGAAAATTCAAAGAACATTTTCCAGAATTCTATAACCAGAATTAATTCACTTTCTACTATTTACGAACAGCTGTACAGCTCCAACGAGCTGACAAGAATAGAATTATCAGATTACCTTAAAAATCTTATTAGATCACTTGATAGTGCTTATAAGATTAGCGGAAAAATAAAAATTAATACTAAAATTGTAGAAAATTCATATATCGATCTGAAAAGGTCAGTTCTTATAGGCTTAATATTCAATGAGCTTATAACAAATTCTCTTAAATATTCATATCCGGGAGATAAAGAAGGAGTTATTGAAGCAGGATTCAGCATTGATAAAGGAAAAGCTGTGTTACACGTCCGTGATCATGGTGTTGGAATGCCGGCAGGTTATGATATAGAAGCAGGCAAAAGCCTGGGCTTAAAGCTGGTTAAAATGCTCACTGAACAGCTGGAAGGTGAGCTTAAAATTGTTTCCGGAAAAGGCACATTTACTGAAGTCAGCTTTAAAGTATAAAATAATTATTTCACCAGGACCATTTTTTTCGATTCAATATAATTATTCACCGAAAGCGTATAATAATATATACCGCTTGAATGATCTTTCATATCAAGATCAATTTTGTATGCCCCTGCTTTCATTTCAGTATGAATGATACTATTTACACAGCGTCCTGTAACATCATATAATTCAAAAGTAACTTTTCCCGCTTCAGGGATACTGAAATTTATAACTGTATTTGTGTTGAACGGGTTAGGGTAATTTTGACCTAAATAATAATTATCGGGAATAGTTGTGCCTGTTTGTATAACTCCCGTTATAAATGAGCCTGCTATCTGCTGGTATTCCTTTGCCTCGGCTGAATCAATACCTGCATAATAATTTATACCTTCAGGACTCTTGTCAAATATTGAAGCATAAAACAAACATGCTGCAAGGTAGCTCCCTTTAATTGTTGGATGAGAAAGGTCAGCATCCCAAAGGTCCGCATCCGGATTTTGTATTCTGGCCTGTTTCCATGCCAGTCCCACCGGGCATAAGCGGCAGTTCAGTATTTGTGATAAATGAGAATATGAAGCGCTCAGTGAATCCTGCATATGAAAGTAATCGGTAAATAAAGGACTGCAGTAATTGCCTATACACTGCTGTCCGCCGTTTTTCCTGCCCCATGTCATATAAAGCATAGTTGATGAATTATTTGCTCTTATAACGCTATCCAGTTTTTCTGCAAACGGGTATGTGCTGTTCTGCCTGTAATAGTCAATTACAGGATACTGGCTTTGCTCCTGCAGAATTACATAATCCCAATCTGCTGAATTTATCTTATCAATTGTAGCCTGCATATAAAAATGCTGCTCCAGTGTATATCCCCCGGGAGCGCTCATATCTGTTGAAACATTTTTCCCTGCTGCTGCTGATAGCTGCCTGAAAAGCACAGGCAGATCGTTAACGTAAGTATAGCTGTTCCCCACAAATAATACTTTGGTAGTATCACAAAAAACATCAGCTGAAAGAAAGCTGATGATAAGTATAATTATAATTTTCCGCATTATTCAAAAATAACTATAACTGTTCATAAATAAATCATAAAAATATATAAATAAAAAACCCCGCAGATTGCGGGGTTTAAGATTGGTACCTTAATATAAATATTATTTTATTAAGACCATTTTTTTGCTTTCTGTAAATGAACCGGCGGTAATTTTGTAAATATAAACACCGCTGGCAAGTGATGAAGCGTTAAACGGAACTACATGAGTTCCTGCTGTGGTAAATGAATTTACCAGTGTTGATACTTCCTTACCTGTAATATCAAATATCTTCAATTCAACATTTCCTGCAACAGGTAATGCGAATGTAATATTTGTTACCGGGTTGAACGGATTAGGATAATTCTGTTCCAGTTTATATGAATTTGGAATCTGGCTGGTTGGATCCTGAACTCCTACAGGTGCGCCGTTAAGCTTTAATAATGTACCTGCTGCGCCAACTGACCATCCTGTTAAGCATGAAGGACCGCTTGTAATGCTTGTTGCCCATAATGCCTGGGTTCCTGTGAATCCTGCGCCTGTCCATGTTGCGCCGAAATCTGTGGAGCCGTATGTGTTATTGCCGCGTGTCAGCCACCAGTTGTTTCCGCTTCCGCCAATGGAGGTCATATTACCGGTTCCGGCTACTGTTCCGCCGTTTACCCATGTTGTTCCGCCATTTGTTGTGGTCTGTACTATCGTTCCTACGCATATACCGTTTGTTGCGCTTGTGAACCATACGCCGTATGTGCTTACATTGCCTGTGGTTA
>JAPUEV010000381.1 GCA_027492415.1 Ignavibacteria bacterium | reverse complement strand
AGCTTCATCACTTGTTGCCGAGGTAAAAAAAACAGGTTCTGAATACAGCCTTATGGTAATAGAAGATTTTGCACCGCGCCCTTTAAAGAACATGCCCAAACCTATACTTGAAGACCTTGCAAAAAGCCAGGTAAGTATTTTCTGCGCTATTGCTCATACAGGCGAGCTTCGCTCAAGAATTGATATGACTGAGGTAGTTGATGCCCATAAGATAAGGCACGGACACATGGTAAATATCAACAAGCAGATAATGATGGAGGGGATGCGGGCTGATTTCTTAAAAGTAGATGAGCTTTCACAGAAATTAATAGAGAAAGCAAGAAAAGCAAAAACCATTACTGTAAAAAATGCAGCAGGCACGGATATGGTTGGAGAGTTTTCTCAATCACTTAAGTGGCTAAAGACAAGCGGTATTATATCAGTTGAAAAATGGGGTAACCTTCCCGGCGGCGAGATATTCACTTCACCATACAATGTTAACGGTGTATTTGTAGTTGATGGCGTAGTAGGCGACTATCTTTGCCAGAAATACGGCGATATTAAGAACACACCTCTTTCAATATGGATAAAAGATTCAAGAATAACAAAAATGGAGTGCATCAACAAAGAGCTTCTTGAAGAATTTACAGCATATACAATGACAGATGAGAACAGTAACCGTGTTGGTGAATTTGCTATAGGCACAAACATTGCGTGCAAACATGTAATTGGACACATATTACAGGATGAAAAGCTGCCAACAGTACATATAGCTTTTGGTCATCCGTACTCTGCTCATACAGGTGCTGACTGGCAGTCAACTACTCACATTGATTGTGTTAGCGTTGAGTGCAGTATCTGGCTTGATGAGGAACAGGTAATGGATAACGGTAAATTTTTAATTTAATATAATTCAACTCACAATTTAAATTAATTAAAAAACGTGTACTATACACAAAAAAAATGAAACGCTATTTACTCTGCTTTTTATTAAGCACAGCCCTGATTTTAAGCTTTAACGGATGTAAAAAAGATGATTTATCTGTAAACAACGGCATTACCAACAATGCACCAACCCAACCCAAAAACCCATTTCCCAGGGATAGCGCTACAGGGATAGATGACAGCGTAAATGTAATACTTACGTGGGAAAGCTCTGACCCGGATATAAATGATACATTAAAATTCGATCTGTTTGTCGGAACAACGCTTCCTTTAAGTGATGTTCCTATTGCGGCAAACTTTATTGCTGCATCTTACAACCTTGGTGTATTAAATTTTCCCGGGACTACTTATTACTGGAAAGTGAAGGCAAAAGATAATCACGGGGCAGTTTCTGAAGGCGATATCTGGAGATTCAGAATAATTACCAGACCATAATAAAATATAATCATTTGGTACCTGAAATAAGAAAAAAATACAACGCTGAATTCACACAGGAAAAGTATGAGGCATTTGTAAATGACCTTAATACAGCATATGATTTCCCAATTGAGTTCAGAATTGCTGAAACACCTATTTTTATCGGTAAGGAATTCAAGAACGAAATTCTTAATGCAGTTGATGTCATTACCTCGTATTTAATGAGCGATGAATATCAGAAGATATCGCTGAATGCAATTCCTAAAGGAATGGAAGTGCCTAACGATCCCGGTTATCCTGCAATGATGGCAATTGATTTTGCAATATGCAGGGATGAGAACGGCAAGCTTATTCCCAAGCTGATTGAGCTTCAGGGATTTTCATCTCTGTTCTTTTATGAGCTGCTGCAAAATTATATGTTCCGCAAGCATTTTATCATTGATGAACGCTACGGCGGCCTGCTGAATATCCACAAGCCTGATGAATATCTTGATATACTGAAGCGTGTCATAATAGGTGACTCAAAACCGGAAAATGTAATACTCCTTGAAATTGAACCTGATAACCAGAAGACGAGAATAGATTTTGAATGCTGTTATACTTACATAGGTGTAAAGCCTGTTTGCCTGACAGATATTACAAAAGAAGGTAAAGACCTTTATTATATGAATGAAGGCAAAAAGACCAAAATTGAGCGTATATATAACAGGGTAATATTTGATGAGCTGGAAAGAAGAAAGGACCTTAAGTTTGCTTTCAGCTTCCAGGATGAGTTAAATGTTACATGGGTACCGCACCCAAACTGGTTCTACCGTATCAGCAAATATTCGCTTCCATTTTTAAAGAATAAATACGTACCTGAAACAAAGTTCTTAAGTGATATTGAAACATATCCTTCTGACCTTGAAAATTATGTGCTGAAGCCGCTTTTCAGCTTTGCAGGTGTTGGCGTAGTATTTGATGTTACAAAAGAGATTCTCGATGGCATTACCGATAGAACTAATTACATATTACAGAAGAAAATTAATTATGAGCCGGTAATAGAGACACCCGACCAGCCTGCAAAAGCAGAATTAAGGCTGTTGTTTGTGCACGATAAAGGTAATAAGCCTTATCTTGTGAATAACCTGGTAAGGCTCAGCAAAGGCAAGATGATGGGCGTTGATTTCAATAAGGAAAAGACGTGGGTGGGTTCAAGCCTTGCTTATTTTGAGCATCTGTAAAGATTATTTACTGATTGTTTTAATATAATAATACAATTTTATCAGGGGCTAAAGCCCCTTTTTTTATTCTCAATCCCCACTGTCAGAAGACCAAGGTTTCAATGTTATAAAACCAAAATATGATAATCATGCTAGTAATTACAAAGCATTTGGTTTTTAAAATTAATCCTCATTCCTAATTCGTAATTCCTCATTGTTTCTTAATCCTACACCCAAAATTTTTAAATTGTTTTTAAAATGATTGCGTGGTATTTTTGTGTTCTAAATTTTGTAAAAATCAGATTATATGAGCCAAAAATTGAGAATCATAGCAGTTTTATTGGTTTTTTTAGGTTTTTTCAGCACTTCTTACAGTCAGTTATTACCCAGCTTTGCATTTGCAGGGGGAGTAACAGCCGGAATGTACTTCAATCCGGTAAAAGATCTCAATTTACAGCTTAAAAATGCAGGTTTCCCCGAAATGTCAGAAAACGGCTTTTTAACCCTTGGCGGAGGCGGTTTTATTGATATTCCCACTAAAAACAATTTCTTCAGGATAGGCGGCTTTGGCAATGGATTTACCTCAAAGCAGAGCAAACAGGTAAACGATACATTAAAAAAGGACGCAAATTATTCTCTCGGCCAGGGCGGATTCAGCTTTGAATATGTCATTCCCTTTGGTAAAATATTTGATATCAGCTTCGGCTCACAGTTTTCAACCGGTACATTAAAGCTTGAGCTTTACCAGTACGGCAGCAGTGTTGGCAATTACAGCGGTGCATTTTCAGAGTTTTCTTCAAACGGCTCATCTACAAATCTTTCCAAAACATACAAATCCAGATTCTACAATGTTCAGCCTCAAATAGGTATTGGGGTACTTCTCAGGAAATTCATGTATCTGAAAATTGACTGCGGATACCAAATTGGCGCGCAAAGCAACTGGCGTGTTGATAATGATATTGAGGTAAAGGATTTTCCCAAAGGTATTGAAGCTAAAGGGTTAGTTTTGAATGTTGGTTTGAATTTTGGATTATTTATAAGAGATTAATACATTGAAAAAATTACTAGTCACCGGCGGCGCCGGTTTTATTGGAACGAACTTTGTCTATTATATGGCAGGCAAAGGATACGGTATCACAGTTTTAGACAAGCTTACCTATGCAGGCGGCAAGGATAACCTTGAACCGCTCATTAATGCAGGCAGTGTAAACTTTATTGAAGGTGATATTTGCGATGCAGAAGCAGTTAAAAGATCACTTGACGGCGCAGAAGCTGTTGTGCATTTTGCGGCGGAAAGCCACAATACCCGCAGCGAAACTGATCCTGACCTGTTTTACAGGACAAATGTTGAAGGTACAAATGTAATGCTAAGGGAATCCTTTACTTACGGTGTTAAAAAATTCATTCACATTTCCACAGATGAAGTTTACGGCTCTATAGTTGACGGTTATTTTGCCGAAGGCGATAAGCTTTTAGGAGACAGCCAGGCAACATCGGCATATTCAAAATCAAAATCACAGGCTGATGACCTTGCTATGGAGTTCGGCAGAAATCATCCTGTAGTTGTTTTAAGGCCAACAAATAATTTTGGTCCATGGCAGTACCCAGAAAAAGCTCTGCCAAGATGGATATCCAATATACTCCTTGGCAGCAAAATTCCGTTATGGGGCGAGGGCCTGCAGGTTAGAGACTGGCTTTATGCGCCTCTTACGGCGGAGTGTCTTGAGTTCCTGCTTGAAAAAGGAGAAGGCGGCAATGCATATAATGTTGCGGCAAACCACAACCCCGAGATCACCAACCGACAGGCAGCAGAGTGGCTTTGTGAGCTGCTTAATGTCAGCAAAGAAGATTTTATAGAGTATATCCCTGACCCGAGACCGAATCATGATTTCCGTTATGCATTAAATGTAGATAAGATAACCAGGCTGGGTTTCATGCCGAAGATAGATCCGTTCAACCAGTTCAAAGCAACAGTTGAGTGGTATAAACAGAATGAAGCTTGGTGGAAAAGAAGAAAAGAAGAAGCTGAAAGCATCTATAAATAAGAAACAGCGTTTTAAAAAATTAAGCTGTAACCCGGAATATATTTACGGGAAACCATCGAATTCAAATAATACAAACCAAAGGAAATACAATTAATGAGTGAAGTATTAAGAGAAAAAATCAAACAGAAAAAAGCGAAAATCGGTATTATCGGACTGGGATATGTCGGGTTACCTTTAGCTATAGAATTTGCAAGAAAAGGTTATTCAGTACACGGAATTGATCTTGACCAGAACAAGATAAAGCTTATACAGCAGAAGAAAAATTACATTAAAGATGTTATCAATAAAGATTTTCTTTATGCAATTAACAACAATTTATTCACAGCTTCAGCTAATTACGAAAAGATCGGTGACCAGGAAATTATCTTTATCTGTGTACCTACCCCTGTTACTGATAACAAGACCCCTGACATTTCATTTATCATGAACTCCGCCGAGGAAATATTCAAAAGGGTAAAGAAACACTCTCTTGTTGTATTAAAAAGCACAACTTTCCCGGGCACCACAGAAGATTATGTGCAGAAATTGTTTGAATCAAAAGGATGGAAAGCCGGAAAAGATTTCTATCTTTCATTTTCACCTGAAAGGGTCGATCCCGGCAATAAAGTTTATAATACAGGAAACACCCCGATAGTTGTTGGCGGTGTTACCA
>JAPUEV010000380.1 GCA_027492415.1 Ignavibacteria bacterium | reverse complement strand
ATCTTTGTGCTTTTATAAAGTTTTTCTTCAATCCTTAACTTCATATATGTAAACTCATCCTTAATGAACTCAGGGTTACCTCTTTGCGTGTTATTCGTGCAGAAGTTTCCAATACTTGTAGTAAGGTCATACTGGATATCTTTCATGCATTTTTTGTAATTTCCAAAAAATACAGCCTTAAGCTTTTCGTATGATTCTTTATCTCCGGAGCCTGATATTGCCTGGTATGATGCATACAGAATATCTGTATATGGATCTTTATATTGACTGCCTTCATATATACTCAGTGTCTTCTCGTGAGTTTCCTTATCGAAACCGGCAGAGGTGTTATATGCATACTGAATATTATTGACGTTATGATAAAGCTGGTTAGTGCAATAAAATAATATCAATGATCTGTTTACACCTGAATGATAATCTCCCCCCTTGGAGTTAAAAAGAAAGTTGTAATCCAGATAGCTCATCTCTGAACAGTAGATCATGTAGCTGTAATAATGTGAAAGATTATCCAGCGGCCTCTCATTTAGTTTCTTTCGGGTTTCATCAGCCTTTTTTATGAATTGTGATTTCAGGTTTTTCATTCTGAAGCCGTCAAGCTGGTTCAGGTCATTATCAAATGATTTTTGTGAATAGATTTCAAGCTCAATGAATTTTACCACAAGCTTGTTCAGGTCATAAATTAGATTTTTCATTATCCCGTAATTGTACTGCTTACCCGGGAAAACCTGCCTCCACATCTCTTCCTTTGTGATCTTTTCCGCAGGAAAATCAGGCGCAAGCTTTTTTAGTGCAGCGTATAGCTTTGTTACGTTTGATTTCTTGTTGAAATAAGGAGAAGATGTAAAATCTGCAAACGAATCAAGATCTTCCTTAGAAAATGTCCGTAATAACTCAACAAGTGTGCTTTTTTCCATATTCCAAAAGGTGAAAGTTAGTTCATTAAAAACGCTGATTTTAAGCTAAAAACGATAAATATCATAAGTAAATATGATTTACAGAATGTGAAATATGGCGAAAATTTTCTTTGTAATACAGGGCATGGGGAGTGTATTTTTGAAAGCGGTAAAGATAAGACCCAAAAGTACACTAAAGAAATAAAATTAAACTTTAATAATATAAATTTATAAAGGAAGTAAAATGAAAAAGAACATTTATTTAGCAATGATCATCCTTGTAACAGCATTTACACTTAATGCACAGTCATACGGTAAACAGCCCGATAACCACAAAAAGGTTAAAGTTTTTCAGAATTACCCCAACCCGTTCAGCAAAACAACGACTGTAAAATTCCACCTTACCGAAGACAGCATTATCAAAATATTTACAGTCAATAAAATTTCCGGTGAAAAAACTGAACTGGCTGATGGATTTGTTTCTGCGGGAGAGCATGGTGTGATATTTAAAGCACCGGAAGGAAGATATGCCGAATACATCTGCACATTACAGGTGTTTTCAGGAGACAGCAGCACTGTTATCTATTCAGAAGATATAACAATGACCCGGGAATAAATTCACACAAAATTTACTATGATCCCCTTTTTTGCTTTTTCTGTTTTTGAGTTATGTTCCTCTCTCAAAATGAACAAATTAATTAAAGAACGGTTAAATGACGAAAAAGGGTTTAATAAAAATGCCCCTGTATTACAGGGGCATTGATTTATCCGGCTATTTAAAAATCAAAAATTTATTTCTGCTTCTTCGTTCTTTCTGTCATTGTGACCTTATCGCCATCAACCTTAAAGCTTAATGTTTCGCTCCATTTTGAGGCGCTGTTCTCTTTAATATTCAGCTTTAACCCAACCAGCTCTACTTTAATTACATTATTAGCCGAGGATATCTTTACTTCCTCAAATGTCTTTTCTATTGAAGAAGGAAGTGTCGGCTTGCAGTTCTCTATCTGGTTTACTATTACGGCATCATCACGGAACCAGCTCTTCAGAAATGATTTGCTTTCTTCGCTGCACTGGTAACCTATGTTAAGTGCTGAAAGTATCTTGCACTTCACGTTCTGCTTTCCGTCTGCAAAACACTCATTGCCTATTGTTGAGGCAAGGTAACCCAGCACGGCTTTTTCGGGACCTGATACGTTTGCAAAATAACTGTCATCAAGCTTGATAACGTTTACAGTCCCTTTTATAGAAGGATCGTAAATGTCTTCACGCCATACTATCTTCTGTAATGTGTTTTGCGTAACATACACTCTGTGTTCCTGTGTGCTTCCTGCAACCAGGTCATTTTGAACAAGTACACTTAATATTAACAGCGCAGCTGTAAATATTATATATCCCAGTATTCTTCTGGCTGTTGTGTTTACCGGTTCGTAAGTTTCTGTAACTACCTGTTGTTTTATTGAAATGTTCATTGCAGCCCCCTGTGGTTTTATACTTCTATTTGATTTAATCCCTTGAATTGATTAAGTCAAAGATAGTATAAAATATAGAGCAATTGAGTAACGGATTTCGTGATATTTGTTTAGATTTATATTAATTATCAGCGGTTTATGTTAACTTTTTGCTAATAACTAAAAATCTGTCTAACGTGCTTTTAAAGCTTCCCTTTTCTTTTATAATACCTGCGGCCTTATTAATTTGTACGGAATATTTCTCCCTGCTGAAATCAGGCACTATCCAGTTAATAACTTTCATGTACGATATCAGCGCTTCGGTATCCGTGAATTCAGTAAAACCCTCTGCTGCATCCTGCCGGATTAATTTAAAATTATTACCTCTCAGATCTTGTACTGCTTTACTTAAACACCATTCTGTAAAATCATTTTCTGCATCTGCGTCAAAGAGCTTTATGATAGTATCATCGCAGTTTCCTTTTACCTGCTGTGTTATGAAATGACCTCCGGGCTTTAATATCCTGTTAACGTCGACCGGTTCGTAAAATTCATGCCTGTTAATTATAAGATCAAAGAAATCATTTTCAAAAGGCAGGGCATCATCTTTATAACCGCTTATAACTTTCACATTATATTGTGTAAGATTATCTTCTGCTGTCTTAACATTCGGCTCATATCCCTCAGTAGCGTAAGTTTCCCGCGGCAGCGGCGCAAGCGAGATCAAAAACTCACCGCCTCCTGTACCCATATCAAGCATTCTGGTAACACCCGGCATATATGATTTTACAATTGCATGATAATTCCACGGCAGCGGTGTCTCCTTCATCCTGCCGGCTTCTGTCAGCTGTGAAAAATCCCAGCCCGTTATGTTTACTTCATTTTTCATTTCTATAATCAATATTTATCTGCAATTTAGCTAACAATTATCAAATATTTAATGAAAGATATCAACAGCATAGATTTCTCCAAAATCCAGTTCGTGTTAATGGATCTTGACGGTGTGCTTACAGACGGCACAATATATTACACAGGTAATAACGAAATGATAAAAGCGTTCAACGCCCACGATGGATTTGGCATAAACCGCGGCAGGCTGCACGGACTTAAGTTCGCAATAATCTCGGGAATGTCAGCCCCCGCAAATGCTTTCCGCGCCAAAAGGCTTGCCATTGAAGAGCTTTATGAGAACTGCGCAAACAAATGCGATGCGGCAAACGAAATAAAGCTGAAGTATAATTTAACCGATGAGAATATTTGCTTTATGGGCGATGATGTCTTTGATATCCCCTTGCTGAACCAGGCAGCATTTTCAGCCTGTCCCCCCGAAGCAGTTGAAGAAGTACGCAAAGAAGTCCATTATATTACAAAAGTTTCCGCCGGCAGAGGGTGCGTTAGGGAAATGATAGATTATATACTGCGGAAGCAGGGGAAGATTTAATCTAATTAACATACACAAACATCCTGCATTTGGAAAGATTAGGCAGTATGCAGTATTTGTTGTCAAATAACATTTTATTTCATCTCCGGATTATCCTTCAGCCTGATCAGCTTCTTATATACCCAGGAGGAATCCTGTCCCTTTACCTCGGCCATCAGCTGGTCAAATATGTTCTGATCAAATCCCAGTTTTAAATTAAATAAAGTTTCGTATTGCTTCAGGAACGCAAGAATGTATGTTTTAAATTCTTCCGGTAAGGAGCCGCTGTAATTAATATACCGCCTGTATGAAGAAACCAAAGCATCTGCATTTTCAAAAAAACCCATATCATAATAACATTTCAATTGCAGAAATTTAAGATCATTTATAAATACAAATTTTGACTGGTTTACCTTATTAACAAGCTCCAGTGCAGCACTGTAGTTTTTTTTCTGGTACTCAAGCATTGCCCTGGTCAGATTTACCGTATCCTTTCTGTGCTCCGGCGGTACGTAACCCGAAAATTTTATAATAAAATTCTCTGCCCAGCCAGCTTCTCCCATATTTAAAGCTGTATTAAATATGTTCCTGAACCGTACCGGATCCAAAACCTGCGTTTGAGGGTTGACCAATATTCCAAAATCAGCAACATCTTTATATGTTTCAAGCAGCAGGGAATTGCTTTCTTTTGCATTCCCGGTTAATGTATTTAAAGTTATGCACATTGCTGTTAAGCTTTTGTAAAGTTCATGCAGCTCAAATTGACCGAACAATGATCTGTTTTCTTTAAGCAGTCTTTTAAACTCAATTATAGAATCACGATTCAGTGCGCCGTGTATTGTATCAAATAATATGTAATATATTTTTACCCTTGGATCTTTATGTTCTGATGCGAATTCTTTAAAATTGAAATAAGAAAGTATTTTTTCAATCGAGTCCGGTTTTCCTGAGCTTTTCTCGTTTTCAAACGATCCCTGGTTAATGCGTATGAACTGCAGATTAGCTACAGAGGAAAAATAAAAGCCATTAAGAATGTTTTCAAGATTTTTTATCAGCAATTCATTTGTTTTATTCTGCTCCCCTCTTTCGTAATACATATTTGTTTTTACGTCCAGCAGTTCCCGCAAACGCAAAAACAATTCTTCAGTAGAGGAGCTGTATTTATTAACATATTCTTCTGCAATAGAATAAGTTTTATCATACATTGTATATAAACGTTTTTCTTCAAATCCTTTCAGCTTTAGTATGTATGTATAGTATTTATTTTTCTTTAACGAATTAATTAATATAAATTCTTCTGTTTGTTTGTATAGATCCGAGAGCAGCTTCCTTGTTGTATCCGGACCCGTCTTCTTTCCTTTTACGCTTAATGCCTTATGCACAGTATCCAGCTCAAGCGCTTTTTCGTTCTTATATTCCGGGTGATACTTCTTCAGGTAAGTATACAGCGGCAGCAGGTCCCTGCCGGGTGAAAAATAAGGCGAGGCAAGGAATTTTTCGAATTCCTTCCTTTCCTCTTTGGT
>JAPUEV010000379.1 GCA_027492415.1 Ignavibacteria bacterium | reverse complement strand
GCACTGGCGTTATACTGAAAACAACTAACAGCGGTTTAACATGGGCAAACCAGCCTGTAAGTATTTCTTCAGATCTTTACAGTATTAATTTCTTTGATGCTGAAAACGGAATATCAGCAGGACAGAATGGTATAATATTAAAAACTGTAAGCGGGGGGATAGGAATAAATCAAATATCAACAGAGGTTCCGCAGAAATTTGCTTTATACCAGAACTATCCAAATCCTTTTAATCCGGTAACAACAATTAAATTTGATCTGGTTAAATCATCTGAAATAGAAATTTCAATATTTGATGTAACCGGTAAATTAGCGGAAAAACTGGCAGAACAAAAACTCTCACCGGGCAGCTATGCTGTTGATTGGAACGCGGAAAATTTTCCAGGGGGAGTGTATTTCTGCAGATTAAAAGCAGGAAATGATATTATTACCTCAAAATTAATATTGGTTAAGTAATAAATTTCTAAATGAAACCTTAGCCTCTGAATTTCCATCTAATATAATAGCTCTCCTAATTTAAAACTCAATCAGGTCATGAATAAAATTATAAATTACCGGAATTTTCTGGTTATTTTGTCATTTTTAAGCATTTTCTGCGTTCATTTTTCAATTGCTGCAGATAATAAGCTTACAGCTGAGCAGTGGGAAGCTGATATTAAATATTTTGTAAACGAAATGTCCAAAGTTCATATTAACCCTTATCATACAACACCAAAAAACAGATTTGAAGAGAACTCAGCAGCTTTTACAGGCAAGCTCTCACATATGAGCGATTATGAAGTAATTACTGAATTAGCTAAGCTAACTGCAATGATAGGTGACGGCCATACAGCTTTGAATATTTTCGGGTTTCATGAAAATTCAAATCAGTCGTCCTTCAGATTCCATATTTTCCCGGTCAGGGTTTATATTTTTCCTGAAGGATTATATGTTACCGGTGCAGCACCGCAATATAGCAAGCTGCAGGGAAGCAGGATAACAAAAATAAACGGTAAAGATATTAATGAAGTGATTGAAAAAATTAAGCCAATTGTTCCCTGTGATAATGAATATTCCCAAACATTCAACATTCCCTATTACCTGGTTATACCTGAATTCCTTAACGGGCTTGGGATTATTCCGGATATAAATGAAATGGAAATTACTGCGGCTGATAAAGAAGGCAGGGAAGAAACAGTAAAGATAAGCTCAATTGAAATGGAGAACATGCATCACAGTTCAGGGCAGAATGATGACAAAGGGCTGCCGCTGTATATGAGGAATGCCGAAAAAAATTACTGGTTTGAATATTTAAATGACAGCAAAACATTATATATTAATTACAAAAGAGTTTTAATTGACCCGGCTGACAGTCTGAAAAATTTTTGTAAACGAATAGAAGAGCTTGCAGCTTCAAATGATATTGAAAGGACTGTCATTGATATCAGGAATAACGGCGGAGGAAATAACGGGACCTGCCAGCCGTTTATAAACCTGATAAGCAATAACACTAAGATCAATCAAAAAGGAAAACTGTTCGTAATTACGGGCAGGGAGACATTTTCTGCTGCATCATACCTTGCAACAAAGCTGGAATTCAATACCAAAGCAATTTTCTTTGGCGAACCCACAGGCGCTTCGCCAAATCACTTTGGTGATAACCGTCCGCTTATCCTTCCGAATTCAAAGCTTGAAGTAAGGCTATCCTCTATTTACTGGCAAAACAGCTTTCCGTTAGATAACAGGACTGCAACTGAACCTGAAGTAAAGGTGGAATTAAGCGCAGCGGATTATTTTTCAGGCAAAGATCCCGTGCTTGATGCAATCATGAACTATAAATACAGTGAAGTGACCGGTTCAGCAATTGATAACAGCATAACCGGAACATATCTTTATTCACCGCTGCAAACACTTGTTGTAAGCAGTGCTTCGGGAAATATGAATTTAAAAATTATGCAGACAGATTTCCTGGGCAGGAATGTCAGCTTTATTTCAACATCATTATATCCAGCAGGGGGCAGTAAATATACCACAGATATCAGGGGGTTGACAGCTGAGTCAGGTAAAGATGAATTAAAGCTCAGTTATAACGGTAAAGCAATGGAATTAAAGCGTGTACCCGGTGACTTTAAGACCCCGGTTCAATTGCTTGAAGAAGGGAAGAACAACGAAGCAGTTGATATGATAAAAGAAGCAAGGATAAGCAATCCTTCATACACCGGTGTATCAGAAAATGCAATTAATACTATAGGTTACATTGCGATGAAGAATAAAAATTATGAAGGTGCTATTGCAGTTTTTGAGCTGAACTGTGAAATATTTCCCGGTTCTTCCAATGTTTATGATAGCCTTGGAGAAGCATATATGATGGCAGGGCTTTACAGGGAAGCAGTTGAAAATTATAAAAAGTCAGTTGAGCTGAATCCCGGTAATCAGAACGCGAAAAAAATGATAGAGCATTTAACCAAATAAGTATTTTAAAAACAGGCAGATGTTTTTTTAAAAGCATAACGGGTTTATTTTGGGCTGGTAAGCATCTCTATGCCTTTATCATAAAGCCAGCTGCCCAGCCCAACGTTCCTGATAGGTTCCATTTGGTTTATGTAATATTCATTTTCGGTTCTGTCATAATTCTGGCTTAGCTTCAGCAGGCTCCCGTAGATCTTTATGAATTTCCGGTATCCTGCACCAAGGTAGGAAGGTATATCCTTATGTTTCCTTATATAGTTCTTTAGCCGCGCGGTTTCTGAGTATGAACCCTCAACATCACCTGTTTCGTAAAAGTTAATAAGCTTATAAACACTTGTATCCAGGTACTGCAGGTATCTTTTTCTTTTAACCTTCCTTAGGAAGCTTAATGCTGCTTCAAAATCTTTTTCATATGTTTTCAGGATTCCGGTATTCAGGTTCACTTCGTCATCACGTATATCGTCCGGCAGCTCTTTTGAGTGATCGCGGATGAAATTGCTTACCCATTCAAATTTATCCAGTCTTAATGCCGCAAAAATAAAGTTCCTGAAGTTGTTTGTCTGCGAATTGACTACGTTAAGATCTTTAAAAAGACCTTCATTAATAATACTGTTATTAAGCTCAAAGATCTCGTTGTAATAGCTGAACTCTCCTTTGTTGGTTTTATCTATACAGTAGTTCCGCAAATACTGGTATACCTCATTCTTAAAATCCTGCGCAAACATGTTTTTATTTTTAAGGAACATATCACGGGCTGAAAAATAAAACTCAGAGCCGTCAGGCTCTTTGTATGCCCAGTAAAGCAGGTAAAATATTTCTGCGGGGATAGATACCCCCGGCAGGTTTTGCTTTACCAGTGAAAGCAGCTTTTCTTTATCGATACATTCAAGCAGCTCATTTGTAAGCGTTGTTGAGATGTTAATGTTATTTTTTTTCTGCAGCTCTGTATCAAGAAGCTGTTTATATAGTATGATCAGAAAATGAAGAAGCCAGTACTCTCTTTGCAGCTTATAGTATCTGGCTGATTCAGTATAATTATTCTGTTCTGAAAAAAAAGCGCTAATCTTCTTGTAAATACTATGTACCAGGAAATATGTGTCGCTATCAATCTTCTCATTCTTAATATCTGTTCCGGCAGGTGTGATCTGTAAGCGCAGTATTTCATTCATTTTCCGGATTGAAAATTCCTCAAGCAGTATATTATCCTTTAACAGCCTGTTGGCTTGAGAGTTGTTTACTATAAGGTAGCTTTCTGCAATTTTAGTCAGCTCGCTTAGCCTGTTCCACAAAGCTCTTTGGTTAATTTTAAGAGAAAGCTGAAGGTTTTTATTTATTTCAAAGCCCGGCTCAGTTAAAAATTCGCTCTTAATTTTTAATAATTTGTTTAATAAAGGTTTATGGTCTCTTTTCCTGTTAAAGTAAGCAGATGTTGCGAATTTTATGAAGTTTTTTTGCTCTTTTTCAGAAAAATGGTAAAATATTTCAATAAACTTAGCCGATTTCATTTGGTGAGTAAGTTTTATACAAAATTAATGTAAATTATTTCAATTATAACGATATTTATGTTTAAAATGGTGGGTAAATTATATATATATTCTATTTGCTTAAATTTTTACTAAAAAGTATTTTTAGTAATCTTACCAACTATAAACTATCATAAAATGAATATTAAAACTATTTTCAGAAGTGCCCTTTTATTTTCTTTGCTTATAAATCTTCCTCTATTATCACAGTGGAATTCCAATGTTGCAGTTAATACATTGGTAAGTGATGCAGCCGGAGAGCAGTCGGTTCAAAAGCTTGCTTTATGCCCCGATGGCTCTACCTATTACAGCTGGTTCGATAGCAGGAGCGGAAGCTATGCTGTATATATACAGAAGCTTGATGTTAACGGTGTGGCGCAGTTCCCTGCAGGCGGATTGATTGTAAGCAGCAACCCTCAGAATTCATCACTGGTTGACTGGGATATGATAGCTGATAATAATAATAATGCGATCTTAACATTTACAGATATAAGAAGCGGCGGTACAATTAACCCGTTTGCATATATGATAAGTCCTTCTGGCGTTCAAATGTGGGGCGCTAACGGTGTTACACTTTCTGATTCAGTTAACTCATTTCAGCCGAACCCGAAAGTTGTGCAGACCTCTGACGGAAACTATGTTTTCTTCTGGAGGATTGGTTCAGGTCCGCAAAAGCTTGCGTTCCAGAAATTAAATGCAGCCGGTGTAAAACAGTGGGGTTCATCTCCATTTTACTGGACAAGCGGCACAACAGAAAACTATGACTGGCCCGCAATGGTACCATCTGATAACGGAAGCGTAATTGTTCTGTTTTCAGGTTATACCGGTAGTTTTATCAGTCCTTCAAATTACAAACTTTACAGCCAGAAAGTCTCATCAGCCGGAGCCCGAGTATGGAATGCAACCCAGGATACAGTTTACTCTCTTGGCAGGGTTTCGGGATTCTACACGCCGAGGCTGTTTTCAGACGGAAATAACGGCGCTATTTACTGCTGGCACGATGACAGAAATGCCACTAATATTACAACAGGCTATGTACAGCGGAAAAATTCTGCAGGTACGATACAATTTCCGGTAAACGGCTCTGCGGTTTCAGGAAATGCATCGAACAATCATTTTACACCTGTTGCAGGTTTTATGCCGGCTACCAATGAAACATTTGTAGCATGGCAGGAAGCAAATTCAGGTCAAACACAGGTTGGTTTCTATGCGCAGAAATTCTCTTCAAACGGAACAAGGCAGTGGGGCAATGATGGTTTGGCAATTCAATCGCTGGGTACTGACCAGGTTGTAGCATATAATGTAACAACTAAAGATACCACTGT
>JAPUEV010000378.1 GCA_027492415.1 Ignavibacteria bacterium | reverse complement strand
CTGAAAAGAACCGCTACAATATATGCGTATACCGGGTTAAGCGAGTAAATTATCCCGCTGTGTGAGGCGTAAGACATGCTGATACCCATTAAGAAAAAGAACTGGTTAAGCGGTATGCATAAAAGCGCCAGCAGAACAAGCCTGGGGTAATCTTTTCGTTCAAATTTAAGATCAAGCTTCCTTACTTTAAGCGTAATGTAGAACAGTATTGCTGCAAAGCCAAACCTGAAGAAACCGAATGATAACGGAGATAACTCGGCAACCGTAAGCTTTGCAAATATGGGTGTAAAAGTTGCTGCCAGTGTTATGAACACCAGCAGCATAACATTTTTCATTATTTCTTTGTGGCTTTAGCTTTTGATTCTTTTATCTTTGCTTTTGCTTTTGACTGTTTCTTCCTGTGTTTGCCTGCTACTTTTTTTAATTTCTTGTTCATTTTGTTTTTATAGTTTATAAATAAATTAAATTCTTAAGCAATTGTTACGCTCTTATCTGTGTATACATCCTGTATTGCATTCAAAAGTGCAACGCCGTCCTTCATAGGCTTCTGGAATGCTTTCCTTCCGGAGATCAAACCCATACCGCCTGCGCGCTTGTTGATAACTGCCGTCTTTACCGCTTCTTTTAAGTCTGACTCATCCTTGCCTGTTGATGCGCCGCCGGAATTTATCAGGCCGCACCTGCCCATGTAACAGTTTGCTACCTGGTAGCGTGTAAGATCGATTGGATTATCGCTGGAGAGCTTTTCATAAACAAGCTTGCTTGTTTTTCCGAACTTAAGCGCGTTATAACCGCCGTTATTTTCAGGCAGCTTCTGCTTGATAATATCAGCCTGTATTGTTACGCCTAAATGGTTTGCCTGTCCGCTAAGATCAGCTGATAAATGGTAATCTTTATCGCCTTTTACGTTGAAAGCGGAGTTACGAAGGTAGCACCATAATATTGTTGTCATACCGTATTCATGTGCATACTGGAATGCTTCTGAAACTTCCTGTATCTGCCTTGCTGATTCATCTGAACCGAAATATATAGTAGCGCCAACTGCTGCGGCACCCATATCATAAGCCTGCTTTACGCCTGCAAACATGATCTGGTCATATTTATTGGGGTATGAAAGGAATTCGTTATGGTTTAGCTTTAATATGAAAGGAATTTTATGAGCATACTTGCGTGATACTGCTCCAAGAACTCCCAATGTTGATGCAACTGCGTTACAGCCGCCATCTATTGCAAGCTTAACAATGTTTTCGGGGTCAAAGTATACGGGATTTGGTGAAAATGATGCGCCGGCGGAGTGCTCTATACCCTGGTCAACCGGGAGTATTGAAAGATACCCTGTCCCTTTCAGCCTGCCATGGTTAAAAATTGCTTCCATGTTGCGCAATACCTGTGAAGACCTGTCGGAATCTTTCCATATACGGTCAACAAAATCCGGACCCGGTATATGCAGGCTCTCTTTTGGTATGGTTGTACATTTATGATCTAATAAGGATGCATCTGCGCCTAATAATTCTTTAATATTCACTGCCATTTTATAATTCTCCTGATGAAAATATATTTTGTTAGTTTATTTAAGTGGTAAAAGGAAGCTTTTGTAATGTGCACTCAAGCTCTCTTTCGTTATATTTTATTTTATATTTCTTTTCAAAGTCTAAAAAGATCGTTTTTACAAATCCAATCCCGATTGTACCATGTGCCACGGAGCTTACCATACTTGTTGTGAATCCGCATTCTTTGCCATCAACTGTAATTTTACAATTCTCTCCGGGCAGGTTATCAATTTTATCCTGTAGCCTGAACCCCACCATGTGTTTGCTTATCTTATCATACGCGTCAAGCCTTGCAATTACTTCCTGTCCGATATAACAGCCCTTGGTAAAGCTTACATATTTATTCATGCCGCACTCAAGCGGATTTGTAAGCTCTGACATTTCTTTACCGTACAACGGAATACCAAGCTCAACTCTTTTTACGTCATATTCAACCGGCGTAACTTCATGCATGCTCAGCTCATTTATATTCTCATTGCTGAATAATAATTCATCCCAGTACGTTTTATCGTTTACGGAATAAATAAACAGCACCCCGCCAAATGCATCATCATTCTTTGCAATTATTGCATCATGCTCAGTGGTTACAATGAACTCATTATCCTTTAAACCCTGAATATCCTTACCGGATATCTTATTAACAAATTCGTTAACTTTATCACCATAGAATAAAATTGTTTCATGAGTTCCGCTCATATTCAGCGGAGTGAAGTCATCCATGATAGTATATTTATCCAGGTGTGCTATCACAATTGCTGAATTATTAAAAGAGCACGAAGCAAAAACAAGATCACCTAAATTATACATTGTCAGCAGGTCAACAAACCTGCCTTTATCTGAAGTAAGAACTGTTTTTACAGTCTGAAATTTCTCCAGCGATTTAACTTCGTTGGTTGAAAGCCTGTTTATTAGGTCAAGCCTTTCAGTTCCGGTAAATTTCAGGTAATCCTGCTGTAATCTATAAAAATTTAGCATTAATCAACAAATATACCTGTTTTTGTGATGTTATTCAATTTAAATGGTAATACCACTTTAAATAGTGAAACAGTGATAAAGTGTTACAGTCGATATGAAGAATCCGGTGTGATGTACTTCATTTAAACGGCGCTATAGTACGGAAATGAAATTTATTATTGAAAAGTTTCGATTTTATCAATTAATCAATTGATATTAAAATAAAGTTGCGTTATTTTTACAAAATTGATTACTTTTAACCTCCATCCTAAAAAATGAATGCTTAAGGAATTTGGCCAGGATTTAAAAAAGCTCCGCGAACTTAAAGGAATATCCATTGCAGAAATTTCTGCCGAGAGCAGAATTAATACCAAATTCCTGAACCTGCTAGAAAGCGGTAACTTTGATTTTCAGCCGGAAACCTATATCCGTTCATTCATAAAAGCTTATGCAAGAGCCCTTAACGAAAATGAAAATCAGATATTAAACGATTACGATAAAGCCAAATCAGGCTTTTACGCAAGAAGAAAATTTGCTACCGAAGATTCAAAAGATATCAGCCTGCCTGATGCAAAGCTGCGTATTTCTGTGCTTGACCATCCTGTAAAGAACCAGGAAGAAGATACCACCGAGCCGGTTTACCAGAAGAGCCTTGAAGATGATAAGCCTGATTACATGAAGCCTAAATCATATGATAATGATCCTGCACCGGAATTTTCAAACAGGTCAATTACACAAAAGATATTACTCGGCATACTTGTTGTTGCAATAGGTGTTGGAATATATTTCCTTATTGATTACCTGAACCATAACGGCGAAAAGAAAAGTGATGTTAAGCCAAAGAGCTTCAATGAAATATCAAGCGATTACGAAAACAAGATATCGAATAAAATTGATTCAACCCGCATAAAAGATTCCCTGAAAACACTTGATTCAAAAGACTCGCTGAAATTGATGATAAAAGCTATCAAGGATATAAAGATAAAAGTTTACATCGATGACGTTTCAGAGCCTTATGATGAGCAGCTATCTACCAAAGATTCAGTTGTTTACACCGCAAAGGAAAAATTCAGGTTCAGCGCCAATACGGGCTCAAATTTTGACCTGTTCTTAAACGGCAAATACCTTAAAAAAGCCAATATGACCCCCGGTTCATCCGTTAAAAATATCATAATTACAAAAAACGGCATCGAGCAGCAGTAATATGCCCCTTGATGTTAAGTTAAACCAACAATAAACCTATGCCCATAGATAAAAAAATTGTTGATAAAGCAAAGAAGTTAAGCAGAGAGCTTCTTGATGCTGACTACAAGTATTACATCCTTGCAAAGCCTGATATTGACGATTATACCTACGATATTAAAATGAAGGAGCTGCAGGATATCGAGGCAAAATATCCTGAGCTTAAAACCGGTGACTCACCCACGCAGCGTGTGGGCAGTGATCTCTCCAACGACTTCCCCACGGTAATACACGATATACCCATGCTTTCGCTTTCAAACTCCTATGATGAAAATGACCTGGATGAGTTTGATAAAAGGATAAACAACCTGCTGAAAGGCGAAAAGTATAAGTATGTATGCGAGCTTAAGTTTGACGGCATTGCTGTATCACTAACTTATA
Source organism: Ignavibacteria bacterium (assembly GCA_027492415.1). Taxonomy (GTDB): domain Bacteria; phylum Bacteroidota; class Ignavibacteria; order Tepidaquicellales; family OLB5; genus OLB5. Next base: position 1,172 of record JAPUEV010000378.1, on the reverse strand, counting down.
AGAACGGCTTATTTGTTCAGGGCGCAACACGCGGTGATGGTGTACGGGGCGATGATATTACAACTAATCTTAAGACAGTGCGCGCAATACCTTTGCAGCTTGAAAAGAATATTGATATCGAAGTGCGCGGCGAAGTATTTTTTATGCTTAAAGATTTCTATCGCATTAACGAAGAGCAGGAAGCCGAAGGCAGGCCGCGCTATGCAAATCCCCGTAACACTGCAGCAGGCAGCCTGAAATTAAAGGACTCCCGTGAAGTTGCTTCCCGCAGGCTAAACATGTTTTGTTACTTTATGCGGTTTCTAAATGATGCTGAACAAAAGAAACAGAAAACACATTCCGGCAACTTGGAGCTTCTCAGGTCACTAAAATTCCCGATCAATAATACCACAAAGATAGTAAACAACATTGCTGAAGTAAAAGAGTTCTGCAGTGATATAGAAGCAATGCGCGACAGCCTGCCGTATGAAATTGACGGCGTTGTGATAAAGCTTGATTCACTGGAACAGCAGAAGAAAGTGGGAGCAATTGCAAAGAGCCCAAGGTGGGCAATTGCATATAAGTTCAAAGCAAAGCAGGCAGTAACTAAGCTAAAGGATATTACACTACAGGTGGGCAGGATCGGCACTATAACACCGGTGGCTGAGCTTGAGCCTGTATTTCTTGCCGGCTCAACAATATCACGGGCAACACTGCATAACAGTGATGAAATAGAACGCAAAGATATACGTGTTGGTGATTATGTAAAAATAGAAAAAGGCGGCGATGTAATTCCCAAAGTGGTTGAGGTGGTTTTAGACGAGCGGCCAAAGAGCTCCAGGCCGTTTAAAATGCCGGATAAATGCCCGGTTTGCAAACAGCCGCTCCACAGACCCGAAGGTGAAGCTAACCATTACTGCACAAACTCACTTTGCCCGGCACAGGTGCAGGGCAGGATGGAGCATTTTGTTGCACGTACTGCAATGGATATCGAAGGGCTTGGATACCAGATACTCGAGAAATTCATTCAGCTTGGCTATTTAAAGGATATTACGGATATCTATAAGCTTGAAAAAAAGGTTAAGGAGCTGAAATCACTGCAGCGGTTTGGTGAAAAAAGTATTGATAATATTATAAATTCAATAGAGCGCTCCAAAACCCGCCCATTTGAAAAAGTACTGTATGCTATTGGT
>JAPUEV010000377.1 GCA_027492415.1 Ignavibacteria bacterium | reverse complement strand
ATTAGCAACATTTTCCTGAAGGTCGATGCCATCGAATGTTACATAGTTGACACCGTTTAAAATGATTATACCATCAAGTGTTGTGGAAACACCAACTCCTGCTGTAAGGAGCGGGTTTGCACCTGCGCCTGATTTCTGGAATGTTAAAGTATTTACAGAATTCGGGGGATTGGTTGAGCATGTTAAAACTAAATTAACATTGCTTTCTGTATAGCCCGCAGCAATATTTACTGTGGTTGGGCATGAAACACCAACTGAATTAAGATCTGTAAAGAAAGCTGTTAATGTAGCATAATCTCCGGGAATATTAACTGTACCGCAAAACGGCAGTAACTGCGGACCGATTGGTCTGTTGCCTGCCGGTGCTATTGTTGTTGGCACCTGTGTTGAGCCGATCGTGAAGGAGTTACACTGAGCATCAACAACATTGCTTATGGTTGCTGATAAAGGAACGTCGTATGTCAGCCAGAAGTAGTTTGTTCCTACTGCCAAGCCCTGGATACCGTTTATTGTAAATGTACCGTTTGGTGAAACCTGTGTTCCGAAAAGGTTTGATGATGAAAATGTTGGTGATGTCCCGGTATAATAAAGCCTGGCATTTGTGATATCGCCTGCCGGGTTAGTCGAGCCGTTGGTTCCAAGATTAAATGATGTAGCAACCAGAGCGCCTGAACCTCCGCCGGTTACAATCTGTACCTGCAGTACAGGATTGTTAGTGGTGTTCTGACGAACCATAACACCCGGTGATACCTGTACGTTGTTGCTTGATGAGTAGGTCATCGGAACTGGTGTCCATGTCCATGTCTGCCCGCTGGGCGGTTTAATAGCAGCCGTAAATGTGCTTGCAGCTGTGTTTGATACTCCCGCAGTTGTTGCAGTCCAGTCTGTAGCGGTTGTCCTGTTGTTATAATCTGCAAGTGTAGTATTTATTCCGCACTGCATTAAATATGCAGGTACGTTAAGAACTGTTGGGTTTGGCCCGAAAACAACCTGAAGAGTATTTGTGTTTTCATACAGCTTCATCTGGAATGAAAAATCACTTCCGTCATAACCTGAGTTATATAAGCCATAGTTTGACCATTGAATTGTCATAACCCTGCTGCCAACGGACCCTGTAGTAGTATACTGTAATGTACTTGTTGTATTGTTTGCTCTCAGGTCATTATTAAAGCCTGCAAAAACCTGTGTCTGTATAGAAAGTACATACGGGTAGTGTGTTACGCCTGCGGTTCCGAACCTGATATATCCGTTGGCATTTACGTCAATAGTAGAATAAGGAACTCCGTCGTAAACAAAATTAAATCCAATCGGGATCAGTGAAAAAGTGTTGTCATCGTTTCCTGTTGTTCCCAATGTAGTTCCTGCAATTGGTGTATATGCAGTTGTTGTCTGTGACCAAGTATAAGCTGCCGCTGTACTCATCTGCGGCGGGTTTATCCACGGCGCCTGTCCGTTAATTTCCTGGTTAGTCAGATCAGGCTTAATTGCATCAGTTTTATTCGTAAAATTGTTGTTGTTATCTATTGCAAAAATACCTGATGGATCAACAGGTTTTTGTACGTTAGGATTTGTTCTTAACGCCTCTTTGTACTGAACGTAGGCTTTCCAGAAGTTTGCTTTTTTTACATCATAGTCTTTGCCATCCTGCGCAAAAGAAAACTGTAAAACAAAAAGCAATAGTGTAAAACCTATCAGCCGATTGAACGTAATTCGTTTTTTCATATAAATGTTATTTTTTAATTGGAAATTTTTTTATCTTATCCGGAACTTTTGAATACCTGAATGTAATTTATATAATAAAGGGTTTAAAGAAATAAGCAGTGTGAATTTTTTAAACATGAAGCCCCCTAATTAATTTTTAATAAAAATTTAGTAATAAAATTAAAGCAGATTATGATAGAAGCTCATAACTGTTTCAATTGGATCATTGCATTTTAAATGCAAGTGCGTTTATACCTGTTTAATTGAATAGGCAAATATAGTAACACTGAATTTTAAGGTATATAGGCGTAATCTTATTCTTTTGTAAGAATAATTTGAATCCTTAGCTAATTTAATTAATTTAAATGGCTTTAGGGAATAATAGGGTTTTTAGAGGTAAGCTAGCTGAATCAGTTAATTATTTATCACAAGTTTATGTTTGATAGCATAATGAGTAATTTCAACATTTGATTTCAGATCCATCTTTTCGAGAATCCTTGTTCTGTACGTACTTATAGTTTTAACGCTTAATGAAAGCTTTTCAGCAATTTGGGAGAGTGTATTACCGGAAGCCAACAGGCACAGTACCTGGAATTCTCTTTCAGAAAGCTCTTCATGAAGATCTTTACCAGAATCTTTATTTGTTGAAAAGATCAGTGTTTCTGCAAGTGTACTGCTTATGTATTTACCACCGGTAACAACTTTCCTTATAGCCCGTATCAGCTCACCCGGAACGCTGTCTTTGTTCAGGTATCCATCTGCGCCTGTTTTAATTGCCCGCAGCGCTATTTCTTCTTCCGGATGCATGGAAAGTATCAGTATCTTTAAATCAGGTTTTTTTTGTTTAATTTCTATCAGTGAATCCAGTCCGCTTTTACCGGGCATAGTAATATCAAGTATCATCAAATGCCATTCCTGTTCATTAAGCAGCTTGAAAATTTCATCACTGTTTGATGCTTCGCCGAGCACCTGCATGTCTCTTTCCTCGGAAAGGATCTGCTTTATTCCGCGTCTTACAACTGAATGGTCATCTGCAATTAATATATTTATCATCTGTCTGTAATTTAAAATGGGGTTTTCAGAATAATATTTGTTCCGCTGCCGGGAGAAGTAATAATATCAAGCTTACTGTTAATGATGTTCGCCCTTTCCTTCATTCCGGTAATTCCCAAATGATGGCCGTTCTTATTATCCTTTTCATGTTCATAATTAAATCCGGTACCGTTATCATAAATCTGCATGATAAGCAAATTTTCATTTTCAACGGTTATATCCACTTCTACTTTTGTGCATTTTGAGTGACGCGCAATATTGGTGAGAGATTCCTGGAATATCCTGAAAATTGTTGTTGTTTTAATATTATCTGTATGGATATCTTTTTCAGGGAAGTTATATTCATATTTAATGCCTGTCCTTTTGGAAAAATCCTTTAGCTGGCTTTCTATAGCCGGATAAATACCAAGCTGGTCCAGAAGCCTCGGGCGAAGGTCAGATGAAATTTTCCTTACGGTGCCGATTGTTTCACCTACAATGCCTGAGAGCATATGCATTCTGCCTACAAGGTCAGAATTGTTCGAGTATTTTTTGCTTATCCACATCAATTCCAGGTTGATACCTGTTAAAGACTGTCCAAGCTCATCATGTATTTCCCGGGCTATCCTGGTATTTTGTTCTTCTTTGATAGTTTCCATTTTTTTATTCAGGTCCCTTAGGTTACTGTTTACCTGGATAATCTCTTCTTTGGTATTTTTATGATGTTCGATCTCCAGAAGCAATGCTGCAGTTCTTTCATTCACTGAATCTTCCAGGCTATCCTTCAGAAGCTTAACCTTGCTTATTAAAAGCACTGTTATGATAAAAAACCCAAACCTTACAAGGGCATTCCAGTAAGGAATGGCATCTATTGAGTATGTATGCTGGCTTCCCATATCCATATACAGCCACATTCCCGCACCTATCAAAGAAAATATAATTCCAATAGATTTGTTGGCATACCAGGTTACAAATGATATTGGAACAAGGTAAAATATTGAAAATGATATTTCACTGGTAGTATAATAATCAAGCAAACCTACAATAATAATTATTACTACTCCGGTAATAACTATACCGTAAATATTTCGTGTTACTTTGTACAGTATTTTAAATATAAAATTCAATTATTGCTGAAATTAACTATAAGTAAATATACCAACTTGTATTTTTGAAAAAAATGGTATTTCAAATTGAACTATTTTCATTTTACCGGATATTTCAATTTAACCCATTCTTCAATACCGCCAATTATGTAGTGTACCTTTAAAAATTTCTGTTCCCTCATAAGCTCAAATGCAAGCGGTCCGCGCTTGCCGTTTTTATCTACTATAATATACCTTTTTGTTTTATCCAGCTTGTCAGTCATTTCCGGGAAATCAGGCATTGAGTAATCAAGATTGATGGAATTTTCAATTTTAACAGAATCGAACTCATTTTTTGGCCGGATATCAAGAATAATAAGATCAGGGTCATCTTTATGTTTATTTATGTATTTAGAAGCATCTTCTGATGTGATCTTATCGCCGTTTAAAGGCGGAAACAGGTAATCACAGCCTTCAAAAACAGGTATAATTGTAATAAAAACCAGTACGGTCAATATTATGTTTAACAAACCCTTCAAAATTATGATACTGTGAACAGGTGATTTTTTCATAATGAAGTATTTAAGATTCAAAAATTTTGGGAAAATTGCTTAAAAAGCCCAATATTCAACAAATAAATTAATACCTGAATGTAATTAAATGTACTACACTCAATTCATACATATGACTATTTTTCAGCATAGGTATAAAGTGTTATGTTTGTATAGAAAGAATGAGAACAGAAACAGAATGATCGCTCCAAAATAGTTAATTAGATAAACCCTTGTGAGTTAAAAAATATTACCCTTATGAGCTTTGAAGATAAACCCTTATGAATACAAGATGAAACCCTTATGAGAACATGAAGCAGCCCTTATGAATACAGATTTTGATACCCTTATGATTTTGAAGAAGAACCCTTATGAAAAAGCAGACCTTTACGAATGATTTGGATTACCCTTATGAGGGATGACGAGTATACCCTTATAGATTATTAGATTGATTTAAGCCGGTCATTATTGGTTGTAAAACCAGAGTGACCGGTTTGCTTTTTCTTCCGGAATCATTTCATCTGCAGCAGCAATTCCTGCCAATTTAAATTCAATATTATTTAAATAGTTTTATGCATAAATTAATATGTGAAAAAGCTTGTAAATATAGGTATTATAGGCGCAGGATCGGTTTTCAGGCTTATGCATTTGCCTGCATTATTAAAGAAGGACCATAAATTCCGTATTGCAGCAGTTTATGATAATGACCCGGCATCCATTAAGCTGGTAAAACAGATCATAAAAGATAAAATTAACTTAAATTTTGTTGATGGTCCGCGTAAAATTTTAAAAAATCCTGAAATAGACGCAATTGCTGTACTTACCTCAACATCATCTCATGTAAAATATACCGCAGAAGCACTTAAACACAGCAAACATGTTTTCCTCGAAAAACCTGTTTCTGTCCTGCCCCGGGATGTAAAAAAAATAATAGCACT
>JAPUEV010000376.1 GCA_027492415.1 Ignavibacteria bacterium | reverse complement strand
TACACTTCCCTGAAAGCGTTTACTTTATTCGGAATAAGGTTCATAACACAGTTGCTTACAACTACATCTGCGGTATTATCGGCAACGGGCATGTTCTCTATTTCTGATAATTGGAATTCGACATTGGTAAAACCAAGCTTTGCTTCATTTGCTTTAGCTTTATCCACCATTGCAGGGGTCATATCAATTCCTATAACCCTCCCCTTTTCACCTGCCTCGGCCCGTGCAACGAAGCAATCATTTCCTGCACCTGAACCGAGATCAACGACTGTATCTCCCGGTTTTATCCTGGCGAATTCCGTTGGCAGACCGCAGCCTAAGCCAAGATCAGCATCCGGATTGTAGCCTTTCAGGTTTTTGTATTCATCAGCCATAATTGTGAATGTTGTGTTATCACCACAGCATGCTGAAGTTGAGCCGCAGCAGGATGATTCATTTTGTTCTTTTGACTGAAGAGCTATTTGTGAGTATTGTTCTTTTACTATCTGTTTGAGCTCTTCTTCTGTTTTTTCTTTTGTGAGATCTGTTTCAAGTACAGCAGTATCGTTTGTTTCATCGCTGCAGCAGTCGGGTCCGCAGCAGGTTTTTTGTGATTTTTTTTCTTCTAGTGTTTTCATTATTATTAAAATTTAATTGAGACGTCCAACTGTCAAAGCCAGTCTGGACGGGACGTCTGTACAGTGAGTGAATTTCTTTAACAGCAAACAGGCTGCTCTATGTGAGTGAATGTTGGTTCAAGCATTTGTTTGAACTTTTTCCATTTTTCGGGATTAAGGCAATAGCAAATTGAATTGCCTTCGATGTTCCCCTGTATGAGTCCCGCGTTTTTCAGTTCCTTTAAATGCTGTGATACAGTTGCCTGTGCAAGCGGAATAGCATCTACAATGCTGCCGCAAACGCAGTCATTTTGAGAGCTTAAATATTCAATTATGGCCACTCTTGCGGGGTGACCAAGCGCTTTAGCAAAAGCAGCCAGCTCGTTTTGTTCAGTTGTAAAATTATCAGTTTTTGTGAGTCCCATATATATTCCTTATTGTCTTATTGCAATATTACGATAAAGAATGTCACAAGAAAAGGGATAAATTTATCACTCTAGTGTAGATTATTATTTAATACGAATTAGATATCAATCATTTCACTTTATGTTTCAAATCATAAAATAAAAAAGTTCAGCCTGCTATATTTCGTTAATTAACGAAATGAATTTTGCTAAAACATCAAACAAATCTATTTAAGTCACTATCTGACCCGAACAGATTGAGGATAATCAAAATGCTTCAGATCAAGCCTTTGTGTGTCTGTGAGATCACAGATATCCTTGGACTGGCAGCTTCGACTGTTTCAACTCACCTGAACATTTTAAAAAAAGCCGGATTCATTGAAGATTATAAGGAAGGAAAGTGGATCAATTACAGCTTAAATAAAAATATAAGCAAACCCGAAATATCATCGTTAATGACAAGCATGCATTTCATTTTAGAAGATGACGATGTGATCAAAAACGACCGTGTGAAACTTGGATTTGTTGACAGGATTGAAATTACAAAAAGATAATTCATAAATTCAGTTACTTTATTACGCTTAGATAATCATTACAAAATTATGTTTGACTGGCTGAAATATATCTCGGATTTGTTAATATTCAATTTGATAGGTTTAAGTGACCAAAGTCACATTGGCGCAGCTCTCAATTTTTTCATCTATGATACGATCAAGATATTTATACTGCTTTTTATTATTACATTTTTGATGGGAATTGTAAATTCATACTTCCCCATTGAACGAATCCGGAATTTCCTTTCACGGAACAAACTTTACGGCATGGAGTATCTCTTTGCATCATTATTCGGCGCAGTTACCCCCTTTTGTTCATGTTCATCTGTTCCGTTATTTATAGGATTTGTAAAGGGCGGGATTCCCTTAGGGGTCACCTTTGCTTTTCTTGTGACATCACCACTAATCAACGAAGTAGCTGTTGCAATATTTATAGGAACATTTGGCATTAAAGTTACTTTAATTTATGTAATTAGCGGAATATTGCTTGGAGTGATCAGTGGGGTGATTCTAGGTAAGCTTAAACTTGAATACCTGCTTACTGACTGGGTAAAAAAAGTATGGCTGGATGCAGAAAAGGAAAATGATAAATTCAGAACTGAAAAACTCCCGTTTATCAAGCGGGTACCGTATATAATTATCGATGCGTGGGGAATAATTAAAAGTGTAGCATTGTATGTGGTAATTGGTATTGCAATTGGCGCAGGTATGCATGGTTATATTCCCCAGGGATTTTTTGAGCAGTATATAGGCAAAGATACCTGGTATGCAATACCCATGGCTGTAATATTAGGGGTGCCAATGTATGCCAATGCTGCGGGAATTATTCCTGTAATACAGGTTTTTGTAGCAAAGGGAATCCCAATAGGAACATCACTCTCATTTATGATGGCAGTTGTGGGACTATCTGTTCCTGAAGCAATATTACTGAAAAAGGTAATGACAGGTAAACTGATCGCTGTTTTTTTCGGGGTTGTTACTGTTTGTATTATTATTTCAGGTTACATGTTCAATTTATTATTTTAAAATGAAAACCTATCTATATACATTTACACTGATCCTGCTTATCACAATTACGGGCTGTAAAAACAATGATGATAAAACATCATTGAAAGAAGAACCAAAAACAACGGATGTTACAGTGAAATCTGATACAGCCGGAGAAATATCATTAAAAGATAATGATACTGTTACATATCAAGATTCAGTTAAGCCTGTAAACAAAATAGCTGTAAAGGATAGCACAGGGAAATCAAAGGAAAAAGAATACAGGCTGGTTGCGTATTACTTTCATCCCACTGCCAGATGTACATCCTGCAGAAATATTGAATCATTTTCCTCTGAGGCTATACAGGAGTGGGAGAAGAAAAATGATACTAAAATATCCTGGAAAGAGCTTAACATTGAAGATTCCGTAAATGAACATTTTGTAAAAGAATATGAACTTGAGTTCAGCTCACTGGTAATTGCAAAATTCACCGGAAACAGAAGGATAAAATGGAAAAATCTGGCTGATACATGGAAACTGGTAAATGATAAGGAATCATTTAAAAAATATGTAAAATTTGAATTAAACCAATTTATAAAAGACTAAAGAATAGGAGCAAATTATGAATGTAAAGATATTAGGCACGGGATGCCCTAAATGCAAAAGGCTAGAAGAAAAGGTAAAAGCTGTAATAATAATGAATTCTATTGACGCGAACGTTGATAAAGTAACGGATATGGAAGAGATCATGAGTTATAATATTATGAGAACTCCGGGCCTTGTAATAAATGATAAAATGGTCTCAAGCGGTGTAATCCCGAAAGATGAAGACATTTTAAAGTGGTTAAAAGAGGCTTAGTAATGAAATTAATAATTACAGCATTTATTATATTGTCAGCCCTATACATTTCGTGCGGAAAGAAAGATGTAACGGATAATGTTACCACTGGTAAACTTTCCGGAAGCAGTGAAACTAACAACGCAAAGATAACATTTGTTGAGCTTGGTTCAGTAAACTGCGTTCCTTGCAGACAGATGCAGCCTGTAATGAGATCGATAGAAGAAAAATATGGTGAACAGGTTAAAGTAGTATTTCATGATGTGTGGAAAGATAAAGATGCCGGGAAGAAGTACAATATTCAGCTTATACCTACACAGGTTTTCCTTGATGAGAACGGTAATGAGTTTTACAGGCATGAAGGATTTTACGCTGAGGAAGAGATCATAAAGCTGCTTGAAACAAGGAATGTTAAGCCAATAAAAAACTGATATGCTGAACGGTATTTTTGAATGGTTAAACAATAACCTTGAGCAGAATATATATTTTGCTATAACAGCTTCATTTTTGTGGGGAGTGCTGAGCGTAGTATTGAGTCCATGCCACCTTGCAAGCCTGCCGCTGATAATAGGTTATATAAACAGGAAAGGAATTCCAGCTTTAAAGACAGCTTTTTTGAATTCACTTTTATTTGCCTTAGGTATATTAGTAACAATAGCTGTAATTGGTTTGGTTACCGGATTACTTGGCGGATTAATTGGTGATATTGGCAGTGCCGGGAATTACATTGCTGCAATTGTATTTTTTGCGGCGGGCCTTTACCTGCTTGATGTGATAAATCCCGATTGGAATTTTATACATCCCGAAAGACTTAACTCAAAAGGATATATGCTGGCATTTTTACTAGGGTTATTGTTTGGTGCGGGATTGGGTCCTTGTACATTTGCATACATGGCTCCGGTACTTGGAGTTGTATTCCGGTATTCAGCAACTGACTTTGCATATGCGGTAATGCTTATTGCAGCATTTGCAATAGGGCATGTATTGGTTATTGCTATAGCGGGAACAATGAGTGCAAAAATAGGTAAATATTTAAATTGGTCAGATAGCTCGATTGCAATAAAGATAGTTAAGAAGATCTGTGGTGTGCTGGTTATACTTGGCGGGGTTTATTTTATATATACAACATTATAATCTTCGAAATTTTTCACCCACTGGTCAATCTTTTCTTTTATTTCATCTCTTACATTACATGTAAACAATTTTTTATCTTCTACGCTGCCTTTGAATGCTGAGGGGTCATGGAATGACCAGTGCAGGCGTTTGGTAACACCAGGGAATACCGGGCACCGTTCTGCGTTTGATTCATCGCAAACTGTAATCACATAGCTGTACAGCCTGCCTTCTTTGAACAGGTCAAATACAATATCAGTTTTATTTTGTGATATATCTATCCCCCACTCCTTCATTGCTTCAACCGCAAATGGATTCAGCGTACCGGCTTCAAATCCTGCGGATTCCGCAATAAATTTATCGCTGTAATAATGATTTATTATGGCTTCGGCCATCTGGCTCCTTGCGCTGTTATGTATGCAGACGAATAATATTTTAATTTTATCCATATCTGCAAAAATAAAAATTTATTGTTAGGAAATTGTTAAGGGGAACAGATTAGTTCACGCAGAGATGCCAGGGAGCAAAAAAGGAATTAAGATATTGGTCACAATAATTCTAAAATATTAGTTTCCATTAACAAATGAAAATAGTTTCCAGGAGATTAAATAATCATTTATAATGAATAGATTCCCGCCTACGCGGGAATGACAGTTCACTTTTTTCCTTTCAGGTGGGAGAGTTTTGCTATGTAAAGCGGATTTGTGCCGCAGCAGCCGCCTATAACACGGGCGCCGAGAGCTTTCCATTTCTGGGCATACTTAAAGTATTCATCAGGTGATACGGTGCGCTTCATCGGGTCACCTTCTTTATGCTTAGGGTCAGCCTTGTAATTGGGGTCGCCAATATTAGCATAAGCGCCTAGA
>JAPUEV010000375.1:3180-5363 GCA_027492415.1 Ignavibacteria bacterium | reverse complement strand
ATATATCGAAGCCCTGTCGTCATGGATGAAATCGCTGGATACCAGCTCTTCATTGCAGTAGCCAAGTATATCTTTCAGATATGTTTCAGACGCTTTTTTCATTAAAGCATCTATCTCTTCTATCGAAGTATCTTTCTCGGTTCTGAAAGTCAGGTCAACAGCCGATACATCTGCTGTTGGAACGCGGAATGACATACCGGTGAGCTTGCCTTTGGTTGCAGGAAGAACTTCTCCAACGGCTTTTGCAGCTCCGGTTGATGACGGTATAATATTGATCGCAGCAGCTCTTCCGCCGCGCCAGTCTTTTTTGCTTGGTCCGTCAACTGTTTTCTGTGTTGCCGTGTAAGCGTGGATAGTTGTCATTAAGCCTGTTTCAATGCCAATGCCCTCTTTCAATAAAACATAAACAACCGGAGCAAGACAGTTTGTTGTACAGGACGCGTTTGATACTATATTATGTTCTTTGGGATCGTATTCATTATCATTAACACCCATTACAAGCGTTTTAACTCCGCCTTTACCTGGTGCGGAAATTATTACTTTCTTTGCGCCCGCATCAAGATGGCCTTTGGCTTTATCATGATCTGTAAAAAGACCTGTACATTCAAGAATGATCTCAGCACCAAGCTCTTTCCATGGAAGCTCAGCAGGTGATTTTGTCGCTGCGATACATTTGATTTTTTCACCATTCACAACAAGCACATCATCACCATCAGTGGTAACAGTACCGTTAAATCTGCCGTGAACTGAATCGTATTTCATCTGGTAAGCGAAGTATTTAGCATCAGTGCTTACATCAACAACAGCAACTACATCAATTTCTTTGCCTAATACACCACGCTCAGCCATAGCGCTTAAAACCTGTCTGCCTATTCTTCCGAATCCGTTTATTGCTACTTTTGCAGCCATTGTAAGTTAAACTCCTGTTCTACCTTGTTAAATTTTTACTGTTAAAGATATAAAAATACCCAAAATTGCAGATTTATTCAATGTAAAACAAAAAAGCCTTTCCCTTAACCCGGGAAAGGCTTTTTGATAAAATTTGGAATTATTCCTTATTCAACAGCTGAATATGTTCCATCAGCATTAAGTATCAAAGTATGCAGCTTGCAGGCATCCATACCTGTAAATGTGATTGAATTTCCGGCAAGATCTGTAATTTTCATATCAAATGCGCAGGTAGAGCCGTAATCAGCAGGAATATCCACTCTTACTGAAGTACTGTTCTCAAACAGATCATTTGGGAGGATATCGTTGCCCCAATTACCGGTTTCAGCAGGTGTAACGTAAATATTATTGAGTGTAACACCTGTGTTATTTGTTACAAAAAAGTAAAGTGCCTGTGAATTAGCGCTGCCCTGGTTCACAAGAAATAATGCGATGAATAAAGATGAAGCAATGAGTAATTTTTTCATGTTTTGAATTTTAGTTTATTAATAATGCAACAAAGATAGCTAAATTAAAGAGTATCTCCTACAGGCATTACAAAATATTACAATTACCTGATTAATCATACTATATAGTACGGTTTTAAGTCTGCTTTCGGCTCAAAAGTTTTGAAAACTATGATATAAAACATTGATATTAGTATAGGAGATAACTATATTTGCATATATATTTAACAGAAATCAATGGTTTTTGCCTCATTTCCGGTCAAAACAGCCCAGATTTCATCAAAAACTAACCAAAAATCACTCAAAACTGATAATATTAAAATAAGGAGAATTTCGGCAATATATGGGTTCAACATCAGATCTGCGCAACGGACTAGTAATTAAATACAATGGCGAGCTACACATTATCATCAAATGGGAACACAGGACACCGGGCAACCTTCGCGCTTTTTACCAGGTAAAAATGAAGAATCTGAAGAACGGAAAAACGATCGAAAACCGCTTCCGTTCCGGAGAAGAAATTGAGATCGTAAGGATGGAGACAAGGGAATACCAGTATCTCTACCACGACGGTTCAGGTTATGTATTTATGGATAATAATAATTTTGACCAGGTATCTATCGCCGATGATATTGTAGGAGATCAGGCACAATACATGAAAGAGAGCGAAAATGTTCAGATCATGTTTGACGGCGAAAAACCTGTGACTGTTGAAATTCCCCCGCACGTAGAACTAAAAGTAATAGAAGCACCCCCGGGTAATAAAGGCGATACTGCCACCGGAGGAAC
>JAPUEV010000375.1:0-3080 GCA_027492415.1 Ignavibacteria bacterium | reverse complement strand
TATAAGCAGCAAAAATTGAAGACAATAATGTCTAACACCCACAATCTATTAATAATGTGAGGATAAATAAAGCAAATGAAAACTGATCTAAACTACATCAAAAAACTTTTAAAGATCCTTGAAACCAACGAGATCAATGAAATTGAAATTGAAGAAGAAGGTACAAGGGTTAGAGTTGTAAAATCAAAACCTCAGGATATGGCAGCCCCGGCACCCCAGGTAGTTACATATGCCGCTCCGCCCCAGCAGATGATGGCACCGCAGGCAAGCGCACCTGTTGCAGCGGCTCCAAAGGCTGAGGAGAAAAAAGAAGTTACAGCAGCGCCCACCGGCAAAGAAATGATCGAAGTGCGTTCACCTATAGTAGGAACATTTTACCGTGCGCCATCACCAAATGCAGACCCATATGTAGCGGTTGGCCAGCAGGTAGCAAAAGGAAATATCCTCTGTATCATTGAGGCTATGAAGCTTATGAATGAAATAGAGTGCGAGTATGAAGGCAAGATCACAAAAATACTTGTTGAAGATGCCCAGCCGGTTGAATATAACCAGGTTCTCTTTTTGGTAGAGCCTAATTAACCTGTCGGGTTTCTGTTATAGAGGCGAAATATTTCGGACTCTTAAAAAAAATTATTTAGACTTAAGAAATTGCTAAAAAAAATATTAATTGCCAACAGGGGCGAAATTGCCCTTCGAATAATACGGACTTGCAGGGATATGGGCATCAAAACAGTTGCCGTGTATTCCGAAGCAGACAGAGAATCTCTGCACGTTAGGTTTGCTGATGAAGCGGTATGTATAGGTCCGCCGCCATCCAGAGAAAGTTATTTAAGTATTCCAAGAATTATTGCAGCAGCAGAAATAACCAACGCTGATGCCATTCACCCTGGATACGGCTTTCTTGCCGAAAACGCTGAGTTTTCAGAAATATGCAGGGAATCTGAGATCAAATTCATAGGGCCATCAGCGGCTATGATAAAATCTATGGGCGATAAAGCCTATGCAAAAGATACAATGAGAAAAGCCGGCGTTCCGGTTGTACCGGGAAGCGACGGAGTTATTACAAATGTTGAAGATGCAAAAAAAGTAGCAGCGGAATTCGGCTACCCCGTTCTGATAAAAGCTTCTGCAGGCGGCGGCGGTAAAGGCATGAGAATTGTCCGCGAAGAAAGTGAAATTGAAACTGCTTTCAATATGGCTTCAAATGAAGCATTAAGCGCATTCGGCAATGGTGAAGTATATGTTGAGAAATTTGTTGACAGGCCAAGGCATATTGAGATTCAGGTACTTGGTGACCAGTTTGGCAACGTTGTGCATTTAGGCGAACGTGACTGTACTGTGCAGCGCAGACACCAGAAATTAATTGAAGAAACCCCTTCACCATTTATCACAGAAGAGATCCGTGAAGCAATGGGCGCAGCGGCTGTTAAAGGCGCGAAATCTGTTAATTACGAAGGCGCCGGTACGGTAGAGTTCATTGTTGACTCGAACAAGAATTTCTACTTCATGGAAATGAACACGCGTGTACAGGTTGAGCATCCCGTGACCGAGCAGGTTACAGGTGTTGATCTTATCCGTGAGCAGATAGCCGTAGCATCAGGTCTTCAGCTTAAAGTAAAAGATGTAAAGCGCTCCGGACACTCAATTGAGTGCAGGATAAACGCTGAGAATCCTGATAAGAACTTTGCGCCATCACCGGGCAGGATCACATCATTCCATATGCCGGGCGGTTTAGGTATTAGGGTTGATACCCATGCATATGCTAATTATTACATTCCCCCGTTCTATGACAGTATGATAGCAAAGCTGATTGTTACAGCTGATGACAGGGATGAAGCGATAAAGAGAATGTACAGGGCTTTGGATGAGTTCATAATTGAAGGTGTATTTACAACCATACCTTTCCATAAAAAAGTTATGAAGCATGAAAAGTTCATTGAAGGTGATTACGATACCAGCTTTATTGAAAAATACGGTCTGGCTTAAGAATTAAAATTTACAAGATTACAATTGAAATTAAAAGACGGGATATAAACCCGTCTTTTTTTTATTCTCAATAAACATTCTCACCCAGAATATTATGATACTTTCCTGTTCCAGTAACGGTGATTTGCTACTCCCTTTATAAATTCTTCAGGACTTTTATCTATCAATACTCCTTCGGAAAAGAGCACTTTATCACTTCCATCTTTGTGAAATTTGGCAATAACATCTGTCAGCTTTAGAAGCTCAAAAGCTTCTTTATTAATTCCTACCGGCTTAAAATGTTTATATGCCTGGTTTATGAATTCCGCTGCTTCAGGAATTCCTTTTAACGTTTCAATACTTTTTGTTCCGCCCGGTACATACACAGCATCAAAAAGAACTGCGGATGTTGTGAGGAAGCTCTCTTCAGCTTTAACCTGGTTACCTTTACTGCTTATGATTGAACCAAGGTGTGAGCCTACCAATACCGGTACAGCTTTTGCTTTCTTTAATGAAGCAACAATTGAAGTTAACATTTTGTCATCAACCCCATCGGCAGCTAAAACAGCTATCTTTCTTGTATCCGGTTTTTTAAATGTATTTTTCATGCTCAGTGCTGCAGAGCTTTCAATATCCTGTATAACATTAACAGGCTGACAGTGTTTTGGATTGCGGTCAGCGGGAATACTATGGTTAATTGGATTTTCAGGAGGCGGCACTTTTGTACCAAGTCCGCCTGCAACTTTGCCTGCCAGATCTTTATCAACAAGCGATAAAAGTCCAAGCATTCTCTGCTGAACTGCCGGGGTCTTTACTTTTCCAAGCTCAAAAGTAAGCGCTAAGATAATATGATCTTTTTCCGGCTGTGACTGGCTGTTGAAAAATAACCTTGCCTGCGAAAAATGATCGAAGAAGCTTTTGCTTCTTTCCCTTACCTTCTTTGAATCAATTCTTTCTGTATAAGAAGTAAACCCGCCTTCCATTGCTTTTGCCTGGAACGGGCAGCCGCCGCCAAGAGTATTTGGCTCATAGCTGGTTTTATCAGTAACAATTGTTTGACGCATATGGCCGTCTCTTTGATTATTGTTTACCGGCTTAAGTGACCTGTTGATAGG
>JAPUEV010000374.1 GCA_027492415.1 Ignavibacteria bacterium | reverse complement strand
AAAATAAATTATTCCTGCCGCTTTTCTCTTGAGATTTTGTCGGCGAAAACGTTATCCCGAGGCAGGAGCTGACAGGAATAATAAATTTATAAACCGTTTTTTTGGGGTAATACAGATACCGTTTTCGCCTTACCCACAAACATATAGCATTAACCTAACGGCAGCAAAGAAAAATATTGTAATTTTAGAAAATTTCATTGTTGTTAGCTCAAAAAATGTTCAATTTCAGGTTCTTTTAACAGCTTTCAGCGAAAAAATTTTAGAGAAATAATATCCCTTTTTTAACTTCAATTTCCTTATTTTTGTGAGTCTAAAATTATTTAACCATACGTGAAGAACACCAAACTTATAAAATTACTGGAAACATTTTCACTCTCAGAATTTAAAAAATTCAGGGATTTTGTGAAGTCACCTTTTTACAATAAGAACAAAAACGTTATCAGGCTTTCTGATGTACTTTCTGCTTATCATCCCGGATTTGATGCTGTTTCCTTCACAGAAGAAAATATTTATAAAAAAGTATTTGGTGCGGGAAAATTTGAGTACTTTAAAATTAAGAATGTGTCATCTGACCTGTATAACCTTGGACTCGAATTCTTGAAGCTCATCTCCAATCCCGGCACAGAATATACCAGTGATTATAACCTTATTGTTCAGTTAAGGCAGCGCAAGCTGTTTAACCTGCATAAAAAAATTGTGCAAAGCACACAGGAATCATTTAAACGGGTGGAGATAAAGGGAAGTGAATTCCTTTATAAAAATTACCTGCTGACCGTGGAAAGCCAGTATGTTGACCTGTTTGAAAAGCCAAGCAGCATTTCAGGTATCTTAACCGAGTTTGATAGCTATTATGAATATTTAATTTTTCACCTGCTTCAGTACTATAACCTGCTAATTCATATCGGCAAAGAAAATAATATCAAAATTGATATTAAGATGATAGATGATGTTGTCAGCTTTCTGCAGAAAGGACCTGTCAGCACCCACCCCACTACAACTTCTTACCAGTATCTTATTCTGCTGAAATTTAAAGGAGATGAAAAATATTACTTTAAAGTTAAGGATAATTACTTCCGGAATTTCAGCAAGATAGATGCACCTGCAGCATACAGGATACATATGCACATGTTCGGCTTCTGCGCTGATATGTATAATTTTAAAGGTGACAGAAGATTTGTGAAAGAAGGCTATGAGCTATACAGGCATTCATACCTGCACGGCAGAGTTACTTCAGGGGAGCTGCTTTACCCGGATTTTGTAAATTTCATTAAAGTGTTTGTAAGGGCTGGTGATACTGAGCTTGCCAGAAAGTTTATTGATGATTATTCAGATAAGCTGCCTCCGGACCAGTTTGATAACTCAGTTAATTTTTCAAAAGCATTTATTTCGCACTATGAAGGAGACTTAAGCGCAGCATTAAAATATATTTCAACTGTAAACTTCCCGCTTGCTATTTTAAAAGTGCAGGCAAGGATCCTGGAAGTACAGCTGAACTACCAGCTTGGCTTTTATGAAGAAACAAGAAGCTTAATAGAATCTTTCCGTAAAACTTTCCTGAAGGAATCGGTAATATCTGAGAGCTTTAAGAATTCGATTTTGGATTTTTTGAAAAATACCGTTCAGATTATTAATCTCAGACAGGAAACTAATAAAAAGACGCAGAATTTTGAGTTAAAAAAATTGCGTGAAATAATTGAAAAAGATCAAATGAATCATTTTGGAGTTAAATTCTGGCTGGAGGATAGAATTGATGAATTTAAGAGTTAGCCAAAAAAGTATTTACATGTTAATAATTGTAATAAAAACTTAAAAAGGAGCTAATTAGCTCCTTTTCAGGTTATACTATATAATCAGAGAAATCTGTAAATCAGATTAATATGCGATAATTACTTAAGCTTATTAACAGCTTTTGTGAGTTTTGATTTCTTGTTAGCAGCATTATTTTTGTGAATAATACCTTTAACAGCGGCTCTATCAAGAACTTTAACAGCTTTTTTCAGCTCTTTTTCAGCTTCATCCTTCTGTTTTGCACTTGCTACATTTTTTAAAGCGGATTTTATTTTAGCTTTAAAGTGTTTATTATATTCAGTTCTCTTAGGTGTCTGCCTTGCTCTTTTCTGAGCTGATTTATGTCTTAATGGCATCTAATTTTTGTCCTTTTTATACTATAATTATACGTTTATTATTGCTTAATTCAAATTTAATTTCAAAAATAGCCATAACCTAATTGAAAATCAATTTACTATTTAACGCCTAAGCCTTTTTGATGGCGTATTTCTGAACAAAATCACTAAAATTAATGGAAAAATTGAAAAACAGGATCCTCTGGGTTGATGATGAAATTGAGCTTTTACGCTCAAATATCCTCTTTCTGGAAGATAAAGGCTATTTTGTCGAAAAAGCTACCAATGGCGAAGATGCCGTTGACATGGTCAAAGAAAAAGATTTCGATCTTATTTTTCTTGATGAAATGATGGCAGGTATGGGCGGACTCAAAACTCTTGCCTCTATTAAAGAGGTGCAGCCCAATGTACCGGTTGTAATGGTCACAAAAAATGAGACTGAATCCCTGATGGAGCATGCCATCGGCGCAAAGATATCAGATTACCTGTTAAAGCCGGTTAACCCTCACCAGATACTTCTTGTTTGCAAAAAATTCCTTGAAGGCAAGCGTATTAAGAGCGAAACTGTTTCCAGGGATTATATACAGGAGCTCAACAAGATCAATATGGCAATGATGGAGCCGCTGGATTACAATGACTGGATAAAAATTAACAGCGATCTTACCCAGTGGGAAATGGAGCTTGATGACCACCCTGAGCTTGGCTTAAAAGATACCGTCCTTGCAACCCGTAAAGAATGCAATGCAGAGTTCTGCCGTTTCTTTGAGCGCAATTACGTTGAGTGGATCCATGAAAAGAAAGAAGGTCCTGTATTTTCCAACGGGATAGTAGATAAATATGTACTGCCTGAGCTTGGCAGCCATAAATCAGTGTTCTTTTTTGTTATTGACTGCTTAAGGCTTGACCAGTGGATGCTTATGGAAAAAATGCTTTATGATTACTTTAAGATATCCAAAGATTTTTATTACGGCATGATTCCTTCAGCAACACCGTACGCAAGAAATGCAATATTCAGCGGGTTATTCCCAAGTGATATAGAAAAACATTACCCCGAGCTTTTTGCAAAAGGCGAAGATGATGAGAACAGCAAGAACAACTATGAAAAGGAATTCCTGCAGAAGCTGCTTGACAGGAAAAGGGTAAAGCTGAGGAATGAATTAAGGTATGTTAAGATACTTGATGCAGAATTCGGCAAAGGGATAGAAAATAAAATTGCAAGCTTTTCAAACACTCACCTGAATGCTATAGTAGTGAACTTTGTGGATATACTTGCGCACAACCGTTCAGATAACGCGGTGCTTAAGGAAATTGCGCCTGATGAATCAGCTTACCGCTCACTAACACAATCCTGGTTCGAGCATTCATCGCTTTTCAGTATGTTCAAAATACTTTCACAGCAGAAGGATATTAAGATCATTGTTACCACAGACCACGGAAGCATACGCTGTATGCGCGGCGCCAAGGTGCTTGGTGACAGGGAAACATCTACAAACCTGCGCTACAAGTACGGCAGGAATGTGAAGATTGATGACCGCCAGGCAATATTCATACGTACCCCGCATGATTACAAGCTGCCAAAACGCGGCGGCATTGTGAACTATGTTGTAACAAAGGAAGATTTTTATTTCGTCTATCCAACCGATTACCATTATTACCTGAATCATTACAAGAACACATTCCAGCACGGGGGAATTTCAATGGAAGAACTGATATTGCCCGTCATAACACTGGAGCCGAAAGCGTAAAACGAATAAAACCAAATAGTTATAAACTCAAATAATCAAATGTAGTCGCAGCCTTCAGGCTGCGCTGCTTTTAATAATATAAAGATGTGGAAAAAAAGCATCGGCTTGATAAAGAAGCTTATTTAGGAGAAATAGCGGTAGCATATACCTGCTGTATCTTCAATAAAGAGAATCTATTTAAAGAACCCGGGGTTATAAAACAATTTGAAGAAATATTATTGAAGGAACTTGCTGCATTTGATTTGGGTGTATACATATATTTGTTTATGCCTAACCATCTTCACCTGATAACTTCAGGAAAAGATAGATCTTCGAATCATCTTTCATTTATGAAAAGTTTCAAACAAAAAACCGGGTACTGGCTTTCAAAAAACCTTAACTGTCACAAATGGCAAAAAGATTTTTACGACCACATAATAAGAAATTATGAAGATATTAATAACCAGGTTTATTATATTTTAAATAACCCGGTGAGAGCAGGAATTGTAAATCACTGGAAAGAATATCCTTATAAAGGCTCGACAGAATTCAATCTTGATGAAATTGAAAGATAAACGCAGCCTGAAGGCTGCGACTACAAAATCAAAAGAACATTAGATATCATAGTACAATAGTAATGTTGAAAGATTATGCTGTTATCACCAAAAACGAAAACGAGACAATAAAGCTTGGAGCTGAAATTGCATCTTCGCTTAAGAGCGGAGATGTAATTGCTTTATACGGCGATCTTGGAAGCGGCAAAACAAGGATTGTAAAAGGTATCTGCCAGGGGCTTGATGTAAAACAAATGGTAAACTCACCCACCTTTATTATAGTAAATGAATACAGCTCGCAAAAATTCCACAACATATACCATTTCGATCTTTACAGGATGCGTTCTGAAGATGAAGTCCTTGGAATGGGATTTGAAGATTACATGAATTCCGGCGGAATTATATTAATTGAGTGGCCTGAACACATTGAAAGGCTGCTTCCTGAAAATACAATTAAGATTCATATATCACACACCGTTGAAGATGAAGCCCACCGCTGGATAAAGATAGAAAGACCCGGAATTTGAAATTACTTCTGATAAATTCAGGTGAGAGATCTGCCTTTGCAGCCTTTTCAGATAGTGAAAAGCTGAACGTACATTATGCCTCAGAATTTTTTGATGACAATAGCACAACGAATAAGAATCCGGATAAGCTTATCCATTGCCTGGAGAAGCTCTCAAAGGAAAATGATCTGAATTCAGCGGAAGCAATTGCCGTAACAACCGGCCCCGGCTCATTTACCGGAATACGCGTAGGTATTTCTCTTGCAAAAGGTATTGCGCTTGGCTCGGGTAAAAAAATAATTTCAATTAATAATTTTGAGCTCACCTTAAACAGGCTTAACGATTTATCGCCCGGTAAAACATACTGTATCTTAATAGAAGCAAAATTGCCCGAATATTATTATTCTTTATATGAAAACGGCAGGTTTACCCGGTCAGGAGCCGAAAGCCTTGAAAATCTTCAAAATATCTTAAAAAATGATACTATAATAGCGGGAGAT
>JAPUEV010000373.1:760-5434 GCA_027492415.1 Ignavibacteria bacterium | reverse complement strand
TCAAATTTATTAGTGATTTCAGAAGATTATAATTCCTATTTTAATTTAAAAATTGGTAACAGGTATTTTTATAACTGTTATAACCAGGAAATAATATATCATTTCTCCAGTTGCAACAGCAATCATAAACTAAGAATAGTTATTGATGATACTATAACTTATAACGGTAAAAAATATTATCATTTTACTAAGGAATTTATTAGACTTAACGGAACTTGCGAATTAAGAACATTTATGTTTCCATTTAATACCGGTTTTTTTAATTTATTAAGGATAGATTCATTAACAGGGACAATTTATTATTATAACTCTGCCAGTGGATGCAGTTATACACCCGGTGAGATCATGATAGACAGTCTTGGCTCAAAATATAACGACACTGTTTTTGTTCGGTGTACAACAAATCCTTATAATTATAAATGTATCGATACGACGGGAGTAAGGAAATATCAGGGAAGCAATATGGGCTCTATAAGAAGAGAATACCGGAAAAATCTCGGACTTTACTACAACTATGTATATCCATATTTAGGTGGAGGTTCTTTTAGGGAAAATGAACAAACACTTATAGGCAGTATTATAAATGGTGTAGTAACCGGTGATACAAGTTTTCCTTTGTTAACAGGCATAAATAACCCGGTTACGAGTATTCCTGGAAATTATTTGCTATCCCAAAATTATCCCAACCCGTTCAATCCAACAACACAAATCGGGTTTAAGGTTGCTGAATCAGGATTGGTCCGTTTAACCGTATTTGATTTGATTGGCAAAGAAGTAGAGGTACTAATAAACAAAGAAATGCAGGCCGGCAGCTATGAGGCAGACTGGAATGCTTCAGCATACCCAAGCGGTGTGTATTATTATAAGCTTGAAGTTAGTCCTACGAACGGCTCAGGACGAAGTTTCACTGATACAAAGAAAATGGTATTGATAAAATAGGAGGTAAAATTGAAAAACCTTTTAATAGTTATTCTTCTATGTTTTTTAGCGTCAACATCCCAAAACATAAGTTATTCCTGGGATTCTGAAGCGGCAAAGTTTTACCCGCTTACTGTTGGAAATCAATGGTCCTATCATTACATCAGCCGGGGCGGAAATCCAATACCCTGTTATCCCAATAATCAATATGATTACATTATTACCATTACCGGAGATACGGTTATTAACGGGCACAAATATTATAAATTCAGCAGCGGAGAAAGATTAAGAATAGACAGTACATCTATGAATGTCTACAAATTTTTAGGAGCAGGCGAGTGTCTTATAGACAGTCTGCTTGCAAAGAAGAACAGCCAGGTTAACAGCTGTGAACTGCAGGGTGTTGTAAGTGATACAAACACAGTAAATTTTGCCGGTGAGAACAGAAGAAGCTTTAATATTTCCGGAATTGGGTATTCAAAAAGATTAATGCATGGTATTGGGTTATATTTCCTTGGTGGCTGTGAGCTTAATTCAGGCTTTGACAGGCAGCTTAATGGTTGTATCATTAATGGTATTCAGTATGGTACAATGCTTGGCGTGAAAAGTATAAGCATTGAAAATCCTGGTGAATTTTCACTTTCCCAAAACTATCCCAACCCATTTAACCCAGTTACAAAAATAAAATTTGTTGTAAGCGGTTCATCGGTAGCACAGACATTCCTATCTGTGTATGATATTCTTGGTCATGAGACCGCTGTACTTGTCAATAAGCAGCTTGAGCCCGGAAGCTATGAAGCTGACTGGGACGCCTCCGCGTATCCAAGCGGAGTGTATTATTATAAGCTTGAAGTCAGTTCTTTGGCAAGCTCAGAAAGAAGTTTCACAGAAACAAAGAAAATGGTTTTGCTTAAGTAATTTATTATGAGAAAATTATTACTCATATTTCTTATAGTTTTCTGTTTTTTTCAAAATAATTATGCATGGGATTCAACTGCGGCAAAATATATGCCTTTGCAGGTTGGTAATACTTGGGTGTATTTCAGTGATTATCATTTGCCTTATCCAAATCCAAGCGGTACCGGTTATATTAAGTATAAAATTGTCGGTATTGTTGATTCACTAAATCAGCAATATTATAAATTTGAGGAAAGAAGGATATCAATAAGTGGTATAGGTGGTTGTTCAATTCCTTATTTAAGATATTTAAGATTTGATTCTTCAACAACTAATTTAATGTCATTAGGCATGGGATGTGCCGGTAATGAATTTAAAGCTGATAGTCTTGGTTCAAGGTTGAATGACTGGTTATCTTGTTATTCAACTTTTTACCATCAATGTACAGATACATTAATAACGTATAAATTCAATCAGAACTATTCAAGCAAGACATTTACCAGTTCGAATGGTAATCAAAATACAAAATATCTTAAGAATATTGGAATTACAAGATATTTTTGGTACGAATTAATGAATTGGTGTGCTGATACTTTAAAGGGCTGCGTTATAAACGGAGTATTATACGGCGATACTTCAACTATTGTAGGAATTAACCAGGTAAGCACAGAAGTACCGAATGAGTTTTCACTTTCCCAAAACTACCCTAACCCGTTCAACCCGGTAACAAAAATTAAATTCCAAATTCCCCTCTTGAGAGGGGTGGACGCCGAAGACGGACGGGGTGTGTTAACACAATTAACAATATACGATGCACTTGGTAAAGAAATCGCCATACTCGTAAACCAGCAGCTCCAGCCCGGAAGCTACGAAGCTGACTGGGATGCATCAGCCTACCCAAGCGGCGTGTATTATTATAAACTGGAATCCGGCAGTTATTCCGAAACAAAGAAAATGGTTTTGATAAAATAGGAGGTAAAAATGAAATTAATCTTAATAATAATTTTTAATATTATTTCCATTCAATTGTTTGCTCAAACAGGCTGGATACAGCAAAATACTAATACAGCCAGCAATATTACATGGATACAATTTATCAATACTAATACAGGATTTGCATGCGGATCCAGCGGTGTTTTTTTAAAGACATCAAATGGCGGAACAAACTGGATAAACTCCGTTATAAATACATCTAATTTTAAAATGATTCAGTTCTTAGATGCACAAACCGGTTTTGTTTCAGGTGATTCAGGAATAGTAAGAACTACAAATCAGGGCTTAAACTGGATTTCAGTTTATTCCGGTCAGGACGGAATGTTTAGTCATTTTACTGATATTAACAACGGTATAAAAGCAGGTAATTCTATTGGAATTACAACCAATGGCGGTATAAACTGGCAGAATAATTATGGATTCCCGCCGGGAGGCATTACAGGAATATATTATTTTAACGGTGCCAATATTTATTGTTCCGGATGGGACTGGATCATGCATTTAGGCGGTTTATATACTGCACGTATTAATAAATCTGTTAACGGAGGATTAAACTGGTCATACCAGTATAGTTCAACAATGGATGTTTGCTGCAGCGCAACCCAGGGAATATATTTTACAGATCAAAATACAGGCTTTGCTGTGGGCTATGAAAGAGCAGCTAATTATTTCTATAAAACAACTAATTCGGGTAGTAACTGGAGCAAACAAACAACTCCTTCAAGAATGTACTCAACAATGTTTGTTAACGGTAATACCGGATGGATCTGCGGTGAATTAGGGAATGTATACTATACCGAAAATTCCGGAAATAATTTTTATCTACAAAATACAAACGTATCTGTTACATTGAGAAAAATATTTATGCTTAATAAAGATACTGGATTTGCTGCAGGAGATAATGGTACAATCTTAAAGACCTTTAATGGAGGTATCACCGGTTTAATTCAGTCAAATTCAGAAATACCAAATAATTTCTCACTTTCCCAAAACTATCCAAACCCGTTCAACCCGGTAACAAAAATAAAATTTGATATCAGCGGTAGATCAGCATCGCAAACATTACTTTCTGTTTATGATTTATTAGGCCATGAAGTCGCAAGACTCGTAAACCAGCAGCTCCAGCCGGGAAGCTATGCTGCAGACTGGGATGCGTCCGCTTACCCAAGCGGAGTTTATTATTATAAGCTTAAATCAGGTTCATTTACTGAAACAAAGAAAATGGTATTAATAAAATAGAGTAAAAATGAAAAATATTATTGTTGTTGTATTTTTATCACTATGTATATTCTCAATTAGTTTTTCACAAAGCGGTTGGTATCAAATTAGTGATCCAGTTCCGGACCCTAATTCGATATGGTCTATGTATTTCTTAAATGAACTTACGGGGTATATTGCAACTCATGATAGAACCCAAACATATTCGATCATGAAAACAACCAATGGTGGCTATAACTGGATTACACAAGTTTCGGGTACTAATGCTAAGTGTCCATATGCTATTTATTTTATTAATGAATTTACAGGTTTTGCTTCTGGAGGAGACCCTTGGGCCTTTACATCCTCTGCGGTTTATAAGACAACAAATGGAGGAAATAACTGGTCAATGACAAATTTACCTGATACAGGCATATTTAGAGCTTTGAAATTTTTTGATATCAATACCGGAATTATCGCTGGTAATTATGGCCGTATAAGGAAAACTACGAATGGTGGTTTAAACTGGATCCCAATTTTAGATAATCCTAATTTTCATTTACGCTCCATATCTTTTACTGATTTTCAAACGGGCTATGTTTGCGGATCCAGTGGCACAATTTTAAAAACAACTAACAATGGATCAAATTGGATAATCCAAACGACTAA
>JAPUEV010000373.1:0-750 GCA_027492415.1 Ignavibacteria bacterium | reverse complement strand
ATTTATTTTGTAAATTCAATGACTGGTTTTGCAGTTGGAGATGAAAATCAGATTTCCGTAGCGGTAAAAACGACTAATGGAGGAAATAATTGGGAAACTTTGAATCTTGGCATGAATTATAGATATTTACAGTCAGTATATTTTACTGATGTTAATACTGGATATGTTGGAGGAATGTGGGGGGCATATATTAGCGGTTTATCAAAGACCACAAACGGTGGTTTAAACTGGATATGTCAGGATTCTCAGGGTGAGTCCATAGTAAAAAATATATTCTTCTTTAATGGAACAACCGGGATTTTATCTGCATTTCACTATGTTGTAAAAACTACCAATTCAGGTTCAGGTGTTCCCAATACTCCCACTCTTTCCGGATCATATCTCGGGAACTACAAATATCGTCTAACATGGAGTGACAATTCGTTAATTGAAAATGGGTTCAAAATCGAAATGAAATCAAGTTTAGATACTAATTGGATAATTCGGCATAATATTCAAGCTAATGAATTTATTATTGTAGATACAGGTTTTGTGATAGGTCCAACTTACTATTTTAGAAATTATGCATTTAATGGTTATGGTAATTCGAACTATTCTAATGTAATTTCTTTCAGTCTGGTCCCAATATTACAGATTTCGAACCATGTACCTGAATCTTTTGAGCTCTCCCAAAACTATCCCAACCCGTTCAACCCGGTAACGAAAATAAAGTTTGATATAAGTGGTACATCAGTGGCACAGACATTCCTG
>JAPUEV010000372.1 GCA_027492415.1 Ignavibacteria bacterium | reverse complement strand
AAGTACCATTTTCTTTTCAAGTGACTGTTCACCGTTAATTGTCATTTTGTAGAAATACACTCCGCTTGGAAGATTTGAAGCGTTGAACTCAACACTGAATGAGCCGGCGTTCTGTATTTCATTCACAAGCTCAGCGGTTTCTTTGCCGGTAACATCAAATACCTTTATGTTAACCATGCTTGCCTGCGGAATGCTGTACTTAATATTGGTAACAGGGTTAAACGGGTTCGGGTAATTCTGCTCCAGGGCAAATCCTTCAGGCAGCTCATTTGAGTTACTGTTGATACCAATCAGAACACCGCTCATTTTATAGATACCGCCCGTGCATAAGGCGTAAAGCTCATTGTTCTGGTCAACACCAAATGAAAGCAGTGATGTTGGCGCGGTTAATATCTGTGCCTGCTCGGTAACAATACCGCCGGAATATAGCAGCTTATAGACCTGCCTGCCACAGTAATCACCGTAAATATATCTTCCTGTGAGAGAAGGTATCCTTGATCCGCGGTAAACATATCCGCCTGTAATTGAGCATCGGCTTGAGGTGTGATCAAACTCAGTGATTGGAAGTGTTTTCCCTGAAGTATCACATCCTGAAGAAGGACTGTAACAATGGAACCCTTCCATAACGCGCCAGCCGTAATTCTTGCCCACCTGCAGTATATCAACTTCCTCATAAACATTCTGTCCCACATCACCCATATACATTAAGCCTGTAACCGGATCCTGTGTAAAGCGCCATGGATTCCTTACACCCCATGCAAATATTTCAGGTGCGCCGCCGCTTACAGCAAACGGGTTTGATGCAGGGATACCATAATTATTGCCGCCTGATGGATTGTTAACATCAAGCCTTAAGATCTTTCCCAAAAGAACATTTACGTTCTGGGCATTATTCGGCGGGTCTCCGCCTGAACCGCCGTCACCGGGGCCTAAATAAAGATATCCATCCTGCCCGAACATAAGGTTACCGCCGTTATGGTTCAGGTTTGTAGGATGTGCAATTGTAATTATCTGAAGCCCGCTGAGCGAATCAGCTTTATTGGGATTGCCTGACTGTGTTGTAAATCGTGTTACAGTTAAAGCGCCATCGCTTAGCCTGGTATAATAAATATAAAAATACCTGTTAGATGAATAATTGGGATGGAAAGCGAGCCCCAGCAATCCTTTTTCTGTATAATTAGTGCTGATGAGATTAGTTACATTTAAAAAGGTAGAATAGCTGCTCACGTTTGAGTCATTTGGCATTACCCTGATGTAGCCGCCCTTTTCAACTACAAAGATCCTGTTGGTTCCGTCACCGGAATGAGTAAGGAAAACAGGGTTTGTAAATGATACATTGGGGAACGCGCTCACATACGTCAGCTGCGCAAAGGCATGCGAAGATATGAAAAGCAGGAAAACAAATACAATTAGTTTTTTCATAAATATGATTAAGTTGCTGAAAATAAAAATTTCGGATGAAATTTAATTCCTTCTCCCGAGTAATCTTAACAGGAAGAGGAACAGGTTGATGAAATCGAGATACAGGGTCAGTGCTCCCATTATGGAAGCTTTTTTGCCGTCCTCAGATGAGGCATCTATAAAGCCTGCCATTTTTTTGATCTTCTGTGTATCGTAAGCTGTTAAGCCCACAAAAAGGATAACGCCAATGAGGGAGATAATCCAGGTCATAAAGCTGCTGTTAAGGAATAAATTAACAACCATCGCAACTATAAGCCCAATAAGCGCCATTGTTAAATAAGCGCCAAACTTAGTAAGATCCATTTTGGTGATAAAACCAAGAATGCTTGTACCGCCAAACATCATTGCGCAAATAAGGAATGTTGAGAATACAGATGCGCCTGTATATATAAGAAAAATTGGTGTTAAAGTGACACCGTTTAAAAACGAATAGAATAAAAATATGGCAAGCCCAAGGATAGCCGGTATTTTATTTATTGCGTATGAAAGACCTAAAACGATAAGAAACTCGAAAATGAGCAGCCCGTAAAATACAAAAATATTATCGGCTATCATGTTCATTATCTGTGATTCTGAAAACAAAAGGAAAGGCGCTATAGAAGTAGCCGCAGTAATGAAAAGTCCGGCAGCCATCCATATATATACTTTCAGTATGAAAGTCCTTGCAGTATCCTGCTCACCTGCATAAGAATCCTGCATTACAGGAATTGGTTCCATAATTAATATCCCCTTTTATATATGATTGAAATTTATGTAGTATTAATGACAAAATATAAATATTTTTAGTCATAAAAAACTGCCATATTTATATTGAAATAGTAGTAATTTCAGTTAATTATTGATAATATCTAAAATAAAAGAATTCTTTAAATCGTTCCGCAATAAGGTCATTGTGATAGTTGCCTTAATTGTTGTGGCATCCGCCCTGCTTTTATCAAAATTTGTACTGAATAAAGATACAAACAATGATAGAAGCATCAGCACAATAATAAGCGATAGTCCCGATGATAACAATAAACCCCGTAAAATTGATATTGAACAGGTGAAAGCAATGCTTTCTCCTGGCATTGACTCTGTGTTAAGGAATTTCGGCATTAAAAATGAATGGATATCTGTTGCAGGAGATGAAAAGACCCAGAAAAAGGGTTCAAAACCTGTAAATAAGGATGCTGAGCTTTTCACAAAAAATATCCTGATTCCAGCTGATCTTTCCACAATAGAAGTAAATGCTGATGTATCTTCATATGCGCGCAGCCTGGGATTAAGATCTTCAGTGAATGAGGATATAATTACCAAAGATATTGAGCTGTTTATAAGCACGGGTGATACGACTGCGGGCAGGCTGCCGCTTGCAAGGCTGAATATTATTCATTCAGATAAGATTCACAGGGAAAGCTCTATAATATGTGTAATAATAAACAATGTAACAGATTACACGCCGGAAGAAGTTGATAAGCTGCTGATAAATAAAAATGAGTTCAGCTTTGTTTTCCCGAGGAACCTGGATGATATAAACCTGCAGAACAAACTGCTGCACAGCAAGAAAGATGTTATTATAAATATGACTGTTGGCGGCAAGGATAACTATGAAACCGATTTTAATTCCGGCATGGATGAAAAGACAATTCATGATAGAGTAAAAAGCTTTTCAATTGACTTCCCAACGGTACCAACTGTTCTGCTGACAAAAAAGGACGCGGAAGTTCCTCCCCAGGTAATGACAGCAATAACAAATGACTTTGCAACTTACAAAATAAAAGTAATAAATGATTTTGAGCTCGTGCAGCTTCTCACAAATGCAGAAGAAGAATCGAATGAGAAGTTCAATGTATTTAAGGTAAATTTAAAGAATAAAGGCGCACTGGCTAAGAGCATACTTACTGCAGTATCTGTCAGCAAAGATGATTTTGCAAAATTCTATGATGATGTATTAACACTTAAGAAGCTTGGCTATAAATTCTACAATTTCTCCGATTTCGCATCAAAGAAAGATGAGTTTGAAAAGCAGGAGCAGGTAAAGCAGGATAAAGCAAAAGAAGAGAAGCAAAAGCTTGATGAACAGAAAAAGCTGAGCGACCAGAAGAAAAAGAATGAACAGAAAAAACAGGATGTAAAAAAGAAGGAACAGAAAAAAACGGATACGAAGAAAAAAGACGTAAAGGTTCCCCCGCAGAAGAAACAAACTGATAAAAAAGAGACTATAAAGAAAAAAACTGAAACTAAGAAAACCGAACCAAAGAAAAAGACAGATGTTAAGAAGAAATAATAAAATTCTGAGTGCAGCGAAGTATCTCATTCTGTTAACCGGGTTATGGGGAATTACAATTTTTGCGCAGCCTTACAGCAATGAAATCAAAAAACTCCTTCAATTTCAGGATACACGTTCTTCAGAATTTGACCGGATATATAAGTTAATGCAGGAAGGTAATGAAAAAATAAAAATTGCCGGATTTCTGTTTTTTGCTAATTCCGGTGATTCAAGTTGTATTACTTATATTGATAAAATACTGGATGGTTCAAATACCCCTGAAGTTAAATCTGCAGGCTACTTTGCATTAGGGCAGATCCCTTCAGAAATTTCAAGGCAAACTTTGAATAAGTATTTAACTTCTGAAACAGAACCGATTGTTCTGGCTTCTATTATTGATGCATTAGGCAGGATTGGCAATATTGATGACTTAAATACAATCACGCAATTTGCTTCAGCAAATGATATGATGAGCTCTGCACTTGCTATGGCTATTGCACGGTTCGGTTTGCGAAAAATTAAATCAGATAAAGCTTATATCAGGCTGGCTGAATTAATGGAAAGTACGGCTGATTCAACTTTGCGGAGGAATGTTATTTTTGCACTAAGCAGGACTGCAGATAAACAGACTCTTCAAGCTTTCAATACTGAACTGATAACATCATCAACATCACCTGAGCCTTATGCAAGGATGTGGGGATTTTCAGCTTTAGGCAAAGAACAGGATACATCGTTGATTCCCTATTTATTAGAATCGCTTGAAAAAGAAGTTGACTGGCGAGTACAGGTTAATATCATTAATGCTTTAGGGAATTTAAGTATTGATATGAATTCGCCAATACTTGAAAAGACCGTAACGACACTTTTACGGCTTGCTGCACAGGAACCAAATGTTCATGTATCAATTGTATCATGGCAGGCTTTGGGCAAATTATTTAAAGATGGTGATACCCGGAATCCGCTGGTAAGGATGATTCAGCAGAATATACAGTTCATATTAACTCCTGGTAAAGCAATTGACTGGCAGATAAAAGCAGAAGCGATAAGAACATATGCAAAGATATTTAAAGATGAAGCAAAAGCAGATCTTTTTGCTTTATTCAATTCAACAGATAATTATGATATTAAGTCTGCTATAGTTGGTTCGTTTGGCTATATGAACGACCCGATGGTATATAAAGAGCTTCGTGAGAATATCAGCAATGATGTGATGAAATATAATGAGCTGCACCCTAATAAGGATGGCTCAATGATAGGATCTGATGAGCTTGCCAAAATGTACCGGGCTTTTGTTGACGCACTAACTGAGCTTGACGATAAGATGGATAGTGAGAACAGGAATATTATCAGGCTGATACTTTCTGAGTTTTCCTCATCTAAAGATCCGGTTTTGGTTGATAATTGTCTGACAAATTTGCAGGATTCAATTTACCTGCAATACCGGGATGAAACCTGCCAGATAATGACTTTTGATTATAACAGCTTTGTATTCCCAAAAGATAGAGACGCTGCCTTAATGTACATCCAGGCATGGGATAACATGAAATATGAAGGCGCGAAGGATATCCTTACAGCAAACCTGAAGAGCAATGATTACGATATTGCCATCGCCTCGGCAAATGCGCTTAAGAATATTACAGGCAAGAGTTATGAGAAAGATATCACTGCCCCGAAATACAGAACTGATTTTGACTGGGCATACATAGAAAAGCTGGGTGAAAAGAAAATCGCTGTAGTTAA
>JAPUEV010000371.1 GCA_027492415.1 Ignavibacteria bacterium | reverse complement strand
ATAATTCGGTCTATTCAGAAATTAAAAAGATGGTATTGGTGAAATAAATGAAAATAATAGCAATTTTATCAATAGTATTGGTTGTATTGTTTAATTCCTGTTCAGGCAGTGACAGCGAAAAATCTCCATCGCTAAAAAAAGGGAAGTATTCCTATTCTTTGACAGACAGCACAGGCACTGTGCTTGTTGAAGGCGAAATGAATTTTAATACTTTTACATTACAGAAGGATTCAAAGGATGATTATGTTGTTGCAGGAAGCTATACTGTAACAAATATGACCAAAGATACAAGCTATCATGGTTTTGGTACAATGAACGGCGGTGATCTTACCGGTTACTACAATAACGCCAAAAAGTTCATTAACATAAACACAAATCCTAAAATAGCTGATGCGAACGTTTTCATTAATGCCAGTTTAAAAAGCGGGCTGCTAACCGGCGGATGGTATTACTCAACATTCCGTGGAGCGGGTAATGAAGGCGGTTTATTTAAAGCAGTTAAAATAAGTGATAAATAAAGATACATTATAAAACTAAAAAGCCTCTGATAGTAATATCAGAGGCTTTTTTTATGCTCTTATTGTTGTTAATACACTTAATACTTTACATTTGCATTTCTTTCAGCGCCAACTGAAACGAACTTTATCTTTACACCAAGGAACTTGCCGATATAATTCAGATATTCCTTGCATTCCTTAGGCAGCCTGCTGAATTTCCTGATACCTGAAATATCATCCATCCACCCCGAAAACTTTTTATACAGCGGTTTTACTTTTGCAAGCTCTTTATACCCGCATTCAGAATAATGGATCTTTCTTCCGTTCAGCATGTACCCAATGCAGATCTTAAGTTCAAGCAGACCGCTTAAAATATCAAGCTTTGTGATGACAATCTCGTTTACATTATTGATCTTGCATGAAAATCTTACTGCTTCAAGGTCAAGCCAGCCTATTCTGCGGGGTCGGCCTGTTGTAGTGCCGTATTCACCGCCGCGCTCTCTTATTGAGTCTGCAAGCCTGCCATGAAGCTCTGTAGGCAGCGGACCCTCGCCAACGCGTGAAGTAAATGCCTTAACAATACCTATAACGTTACCAAGCTTGTTAATTGGCAAGCCTGAACCGGTATTTACAGAACCAACAACAGTATTGGATGCCGTTGCAAAAGGGTAGGGTGACCAGTCAAGATCAAGCATAATACCGTGAGCGCCTTCAAAAAGGATTTTTTTCCTGTCAGCTATTGCATCATTTAAAATTTCAAAAGTATCCTTAACATAAGGCAGAATTCGGGTGCGCTGTTTTTTCAGCTTATTTAAAGCGGAATTAATATTAACAGGCTTAACTCCAAATGTCTTTAATACTTTGTTCTTTATCTTAGCCTGGAAACGGAATTTCTCAGCAAAATCTGCCCAGTTCAACAGATCATATACTCTTATACCGTTATAGCTTACTTTATCTGAATAAGCCGGACCTATGCCGCGTTTTGTAGTGCCAAGCTTGTGCTTGCCGCGGGCATTTTCGTATGCAATATCAAGCTCCTTGTGATAGGGTAGTATTAAATGGCATCGAGGAGAGATTATCAGCTTTTTCTTCAGGTTAACACCCTCAGCTTCAAGGATATCCATCTCGCCGATAAGTACTTCAGGATCAAGTACAACGCCGTTTGCTATAATTGCAGTTGATCTTTTATGAAATATTCCGGAAGGGATAAGGCGAAAGAAGAATTTCTTTTCGCCAAGAACTACAGTATGGCCTGCGTTGTTTCCGCCATGGTACCTAACAACATAATCAGCGTTCTGGGCAAGAAGATCAACAATTTTACCTTTTCCTTCATCACCCCATTGCAAACCAAGTACAGATTCAGCAGGCATACTATATCAATATAATTTTTTTAAAGCAAAATTTATTCTTAAAACACTAAGCTTTATTTACTGCAACTTTTCCTGATGGGGCAACTGATTTATTCCCTTTGCCCTGCCAGTTCTTAATATCAACTACAAATGCGCTTGCAATGTAAATTGATGAATATGTACCGGTTAATACACCAACGGAAAATGTGAATGCAAACGTTCTGTTAACTTCACCGCCAAATAATAACAGTATAAAAATGGTCAGGAATACAGTTCCGCTTGTTATTACTGTTCTGCTAAGCGTAGTATTAATACTTCTGTTCATCACATGAAGTATATCTTCGCTCTTATAAAGCTTTATATTCTCACGAATTCTGTCAAACACAATAACCGTATCGTTAACAGAAAAACCGATAAGCGTTAAGAATGCCGCAACCATTCCCTGGTTAAGCTCCAGGTTTAGATTGGGGAAAATTACGTGGAAAATAGCTATCATACCCAGCGTTATAAGTACGTCATGCAGAAGGCCAAGTACTGCGCCAAGAGCGTAAACGAACTCAAACCTGAATGCCAGGTAAATTAAAATAGCTATCAAAGAAAAGATAGTGGCATAAATAGCAGAAACTCTTAATTCCTTACCGATTTTAGGTCCAACTTTATCAATTCTTAATATTTCATAATTGTTGCCTTTTATCTCGTTGGTCAAAGCGTCTTTTATCTTATCACTTACTATTGTACCTTCGCCCTGTTCAGATGTCCTGATAAGAATATCTTTCTCGCCGCCCATTGTCTTTATTTCAGCGCCAACCTGCCCTGATTTATCCATGGCAGTTCTGATATTATCAATTTGTACATCATTCTGGAACCTGACAAGAACTTCTGTACCGCCGGCAAAATCAATACCAAGGGTAATTCCTTTAGTGAAAAATACCGCCAAGCCAACAAGAATTAATATTGTTGACATTGTATAGAATATCTTTCTCTTTGATAAAAAATCTATATGTAAATTATGAAAAAATTGCATTATATAATTTTATTTTAATTATCCAAAGTTAATATTAGTTTTACCTTTTTCTGTCATAACATCAAAGATGATCCTAGTTATAACAATAGCTGTGAACAGGTTTGCAATAAGACCAATGATAAGTGTTAATGCAAATCCCTGTATCGGTCCTGTACCGAACTGGTAAAGTATTACAGCGGTAATAAGTGAGGTAACGTGCGAATCAAGTATAGCGGAAAATGCTTTTTTATAACCTATCTCTATTGCTGTCCTTAATGGTTTTCCACCCGTTACTTCCTCTCTTATACGCTCATAAATAAGAACGTTAGAGTCAACCGACATACCTATCGTTAAAATAAGCGCCGCTAAACCGGGTAAAGTTAATGTTGCATGGAAACTTGCCATTATACCCATTACAAAAAGCATATTGAAAATAAGCGCCAGATCCGCAACACCGCCTGCAAAATGATAATATACAACCATAAATAATGCAACCAGTATCAACGCAATGAGTGAAGAATACAAACCTTTTTGAATTGAGTCTTCACCGAGTGATGGTCCGACTGTTCTTTCTTCGATAATTGTGAGCGGGGCAGGGAGGGCGCCGGCTTTTAAAACGATCTCAAGAAGCTTTGCTTCCTGGATATTTGCCATACCTTCTATCTGTGAATTTCCGCCTGTAATTTTATTCCTTACAACAGGTGCTGAATAAACAACGTTATCCAGTACAATTGCAATTTGTTTGTTGATATTTGAACCTGTTATCCTGGCCCAGTCTGCTGCGCCGTCACTGTTCATTTCCATATAAACGACAGCTGAATTGCTTGTAGGATCGATGTTCGATCTTGCATTTACAACAACACCGCCTGTAAGCTCAGGGTCTTTCTTTAAAGCGTAGAACTGGTAGATCTTTTCGCCGTTATCAACAAAAGTTGAGCGGTTGCTGAATGCAAAGCTTATATCTGTCGGAATAAGGTCCTGGATCTCTTTTCTTTCGAGTATTTTTAATACTTTAGGCTTGTCTGTTTCTCTTACAAGCCAAACAAGAGAGCCGTCTTTGAACTGCTGGGGACGGACAAGATAGAACCATGGGTTCTTTTTCTTGAATTCCTCTTCGCTCATCTGCTGGTTGGTATCAACCGGATTTCCGTTGCTATCGGTTATTGCAGTAGTATTGGAATCTTTCGGTTTGGTTGTATCTTTCTTTTTAGTAGTATCTTTTTTTGTTTCTTTCTTCGTCAGATCTTTTTTAGAAGTA
Source organism: Ignavibacteria bacterium (assembly GCA_027492415.1). Taxonomy (GTDB): domain Bacteria; phylum Bacteroidota; class Ignavibacteria; order Tepidaquicellales; family OLB5; genus OLB5. The sequence goes on along the minus strand of JAPUEV010000371.1, from coordinate 1,365 downwards.
TCCTTTTTCGTAGTATCTGTAACGTTGCTTATAGTAGTTGAATCTTTTTTAACATTTTTGTTTGTAAGCTTAGTTGTATCTTTTTTTGTTGTATCAACTTTTGTGATCTTGCTCAGTGAATCAGCTTTTACAAGCGAGTCAAGATTTCCGCCGGCCATAAAGGTATTGATCTTTTCCATCACCTTTACAGATATCTGCGGGTCTATAACAAGCTTGAATTCAAGTAAAGCGGTTCCCTGTAACAGTTTTCTTACTTCCTGTACGTTGCTTACACCGGGAAGCTCGACAACAAGCCTTGATGAGCCTTTTTTCTGAATGACCGGTTCAGATACACCGTACTGATCGATCCTGTTCCTTACAACCTGGATAGCTCTATCGATAGCATTTTCAACTTCTGTTTTAAGGTCCTTTTTGATCTTGGAATCATCATCCCTTATTTCGCCGTAATATGCTTTTAATGAAAGACCTTTTTCCTTCAGCTTCAGATCAACAAGGTCAACAAAATCCTCATCTGAATTTTTGGTCTGCTCACTAACAGAAGCGAGAACCTGCTTTAATGTTTCATCCTGCTTTTTAGCCAGGTCATTTAAAAGTTTTGCAATATCAACTTCCATGATAACATACATACCGCCCTGAAGATCAAGGCCCAGCTTAATCCTGTTATCCCGTGCTTTTATGATATCATTGCCGTATTTATCAAAAAATGCTGCGCTATCCTGCTGATTTGCAAGATTTTTGATATCTTTATTGAACTGATAATCCTTATATGTCGGATATAGGAAATATAGGGCAAGTCCTAAAAATAATACCGTTAAAATAATTCTGAACCTGTTTTTTCTCAAGCTAATCCTCTGTAATTTTGGAAATTTCTTAAAAAAACTAAGAAACAAATATAATTTTAAAGTCTTTAATAATCAATGAAAAATAGCAGTTAAATGGGGGGTTTGAGATTAATACCTGCATTTAAATGGAAAATTTGGGGTGAGCGAGGGGACTCGAACCCCCGACATCCAGAGCCACAATCTGGTGCTCTAACCAACTGAACTACGCTCACCATGTTACCAAAACAATTATTAAACTAATGATAATTGTTGTTTAATACTAATATTTAAAATCCTTTTTTTTGCTATTAAGGAACGGGACCTTGAAACCTATCCCGCTTCGCGGGATCGCTCTATACCGATTGAGCTAAAAACCATAATTTGTACGCCCATCAGGAACTGGACCTGAAACCTATCCCGCTTCGCGGGATCGCTCTATACCGATTGAGCTAAAAAACCATAATTTGTACGCCCATCAGGAATCGAACCTGAAACCTATCCCGCTTCGCGGGATCGCTCTATACCGATTGAGCTAAAAACCATA
>JAPUEV010000370.1 GCA_027492415.1 Ignavibacteria bacterium | reverse complement strand
ATGTCCGTTCACAGACCGGATGCGATCCGTTTTTGAACTCAAACATTCCGCCTTCGCCATACGTTGACGGTTATTTAACATTTGACGGCAAAGGTGATTTTTTAAGGACAGATGATATTAACCTGCTGGAATTCCCGGTAGGCTCAACCGATAGCTTTACCATTTCATTCAAGCTTAAAGTAGCATCACCATTCAGGGCCATGTATATTTTCGGCAAGCGATTAAGCTCCGGGTGGATAGTTGGATACAATAACAATGAATCAGGCTACCTTAGTATTTATATTAATAATGAATGGAAAAGAATTTATTATTTAGGAGCTGATACAACCTGGCACAGTTATGAGTTAAGATATCACAAACCCTCACAGACATTTACAACAATTGTTGATGGTGCAGTTAGCAATACTTACGAAAATTTCAGCTACACAGTTATGGCAGATAATTCTGCATTCTCTGTTGGGAATGTCGGATTCTTTGCGCAGTACGGACCTCAATCTGTAAACCTGAATTCTTTGTGGTTCAAAGGCTCTATTGCAGCGATCAAAATTACTGCGAACAGGAATGTAGTTGTCAATTACGGCTTCAATGAAGGAGGCGGACAGGTTGCAAGAGATTCCGCCGGGTACACATATTCAGACAGGTCTTACCCGGGAAGCTCAACCTGCGGAATAACACATTTAATGCTTGGCTATATGCCTTCACAGGATACATGCGATCCGGAGTGGTCTTCTTTTGACGGACCTCTTCAGTCTAAATTTTCAACACTTGGCTCGGGCACTCAGTTCTGGTGCAGCGGTGCAGGCGGCGAGTATTACGCAGAACATTTTTCAACTTCAATGACAACATGGAACGGTTACCTTATTAATACCGGGTATTTTAATTTAGCCGGCGGCAATGATGCAAAATGCATTGCTAAATGGGACGGCAATTCATGGTCACCGCTTGGAAGCGGCCTTAACCATGAAGCCCTTGGACTTGCTTCATACAGGGGCGAGCTTTACGCAACCGGGTTCTTTGATTCAGCCGGCGGCAATGCGGCAAGATATATAGCAAAATGGAACGGCAGCACATGGCAGGCTATAGGCACAGGGTTTGATAACATAGGAAACACGATGCTGGTATACAACGATTACCTTGTTGTCGGCGGATGGTTCACAACCGTTAACGGTGAAATAGCTTCATCAATTGCAAAGTGGGATGGAGCAAGATGGACAAGCATGAATATAGGAATGTCAGGACCGGTTTACAGCTTATGCATTTATAACGGTGAGCTTTACGCCGGAGGAGAATTTGCGTTTGCAGGCACAGGCATTTGCAACGGTATTGCAAAATGGGATGGTTATAAGTGGAATGCAGTTGGCACCGGAGTTTCAGGCGGCGATAAAACAGTTTACTCTCTTGCTGTTTATAACGGAGAGCTTTATGCCGGCGGATCATTTATAAAAATGAATGATATTTCGTGCTATAATATTGCAAAATACAACGGTGTTGAGTGGAGACCCCTTGGAAGCGGAGCAACAGGAGCTAACTGCAATGCCTCTATGGGTTATGTAAGCTCTTTAAAAGCTTTCAATAATGAGCTTTATGCTGCAGGAATGTTTTCACAAATGGAAGGCGTAGTGGCAAATAAGCTGGCAAGATATAACGGGGTTAACTGGTGCCAGGTTGAGTATGGTGTTGACCTGAGGCCAAGAAGCATGGAAATTTACAACGAAAAGCTGATCATAAACGGTGATTTTTACAGCGCATCAGGCGTACCGGCAAACAATATTGTATGCTATACCCCGCCCAGAAACCTGACAGGAATTGAAAATAACAATACACCTGTTAAATTTTCTCTTGAGCAGAACTACCCCAACCCGTTTAACCCGAAAACCAAAATAAAGTATAACATAGCACAAACAAACGGAAGCCAGGCTGTAAATGTAAAGCTTGTAGTTTATGATATTTCCGGCAAAGAATCTTCAGTTCTTGTGAACAGGCAGCAGGCGCCCGGCAGCTATGAAATTGATTTTGACGGAAGCAGCTTATCAAGCGGAGTTTATATTTACAGGCTTGAAACAACAGGCAGTGAAGGTAATAAGATTGTTGACAGCAGAAAAATGGTGCTTATCAAATAACAAATATCAAATAACAAATAACAAAACCAAAGATAGTTTATAAAGTAAAAGTTTTAATTAAGATAATAAGATTTTTTTCCTCCACAGAATTACTTCGTTTTTTTCTTCATGTTGTTGTTTTCTTCTCCATTCCCCCAGCCGCTGCAGAAATGCAGCGGCTACTTTTTTTACTGCTTAAGTAAACCGTGAACTATTCCAACATACCTGTCACGCATGATTTCCCAGCTGAGCTTATCATAGTCAGAGCGGGCGTTTGCAGTTTTTTGGGCAACAAGCTCTTTATTATAAAACACTTCCTTTATCTGCGAAGAAAGCTCATCAACACTGCCGGAATTAAAATAGAACAATGAATCTTCGCTGTAATATTTCAGATATGTATTAAGCCTTGTTGCAATTACAGGTATCTTAAGGTAAATGGTTTCTATCAGCTTTATTGTATAAAAAAGATCGCTGTAAATATTTTTTTCAGGCGGAAGTATCAGCACACCCGTCTTAAGCACCTCTTTGCGCATTTCAGCCGGCTGAAGGTAACCCATATATTGTACTTTATCTTCAACCCCCATAGACTTTGCCAATGCAAGTATTTCAGGCAGCGCGGGTCCATCGCCGTACAGCTTAAAGACCAGCTTATTGTAATCGGCTTCAGGGATTTCTCCCTTAAGCTTAGCAAGCGCTTTTACAACCAGGGTAAGGTTAAGCAGCTTAACAATTGTACCGTTATAAATAATGATAAATTCATTTTCGGCAGGTGATGCCGGCAAAGGGAATTCACGGGGATCAACGGAGTTCATAACAACATTGATCTTTCCTTCGGGAATATTATTCCGCCTTACAAAAATATCCTTTGCGTTATCGTGAATTGTTATCACAACATTTGCAAGCTTAATAGAAAGCTTTTCGGCAAGCTTAAGCAGCTTAACTTTGAATGAATCAGCACTCGCCCCCGTGCGCGCCATGTACAGCTCAGGAAAAATCTCATGGAGGTCCAGGATCAGCTTAGCGCCGAAGAGCTTATTCCACAAAGCTGCAAATATCAGGAAGTCAGGAAGCGTATGGGTATGAACTATCTTAAAGCGGTATTTTATGCCGGTGTAAACAAGCATAAAAGACGCAAGCCAGGAGAAGAGCAGATACTCGATGAGCGTAAATAAAAAGCTTCCGCGTTTTTTTGATACGGGTATTCTGTAAATAAGATTGCCGTTTAATTCCTGGAAGTACGGGTCATTTTTCTTTTTAGAGCAGATTATTATGCAGTAAATATTATTTTCGTTCAGCGCGTTTACGTATCGGCGTACCCTTGGGTCACGGGGATATTCTTCGTAAAGCAGGTGGCACACACGGTATCGTTTTTTATCCATTTATAATTTCCTGTCAATTTGGCTAAATAACAGTAATTTACTAAGCTAAATTGCGGATTTTTTAACAATTTTAATAGGATTTAATATATAAAAAAAAATATTTATTATTAATTGCAAAATTACGCAAAAACAGAAAATTTGGATAAAATTTCCGTAATAATACCGGTTTATTTCAATGCTGATGTTCTGAAAGAGACACATTCAGTTTTAACGCAAACCCTCAGCGCGCATGCCCAAAAATTTGACTATGAGCTTGTGTTCGTCGATGACGGCTCAAAGGACGAATCATATAAAGTGATGCAGGAAATTTCCGCAGGTGACAGCCGGGTTAAGCTTGTGAAGCTTTCAAAGAACCACGGCGCATATGTTGCGATACTTTCAGGGATGAATTTTGCAGCAGGTGATGCCGTTGTATTTCTTGCTGCTGATCTGCAGGACCCGCCGGAGCTTATTCCCCAGATGTATGATGAATGGGCGCTTGGCAATAAACGCGACCTGGTGCTGTGTGTAAGGCAAAGCAGGTCAGACCCGTTCCTTTCAAAATTATTTTCAGCGGCATTTTATAAAATTTTCCGCGCGCTTGTATTGCCGGAGTATCCTAAAACAGGTTTTGACCTGTGCATGATAAATAAGGAACAGGCAAAGATACTGGTTGATATGGATGAGAAAAATTCACACTTAACCGTACAGATAATATGGCTTGGGTTCGGCAGGAGGTTTTTATATTATCACCGCAGGGAGCGCAAGCAGGGCAAATCACGCTGGTCATTTTTCAAAAGGCTGAAACTTGCATTTGATACGTTCTTCGGTTTTTCTGCGCGGCCGTTAAGGATAGCTTCATTTATAGGCATGCTTGTGTGGCTGCCGGCTGTGCTGCTTGGAGTGTACGTGCTTTTGAGGAAGATCATTTCCGATGCGCCGCTCTTTGGCATTCCCTCATTAATTGCAGCAATATTTATGACAGGCGGCTTTATACTGCTGAGTATTGGTATAGTTGGCGAGTACCTGTGGCGTAATTTTGACGCTACAAGGAACCGCCCGACATTCATAGTAGAAGAGACAAAGAATATTTAAGAGACCTCACCTCCCAGCCCCTCTCCTGCAGGGAGAGGGGGGTAAAGTGAGAAAGCTTAAACAGTTTCGCAAAAAATGTTTTTACATCACCCACAGCTCATTTAATAAAAATGAAGGCGGGAAAAGATAACTTTATTTAATGACAGAGCTTCCTTTAATACATTTTGACTGCATCCATTTTTACGGAGACAGGCCGTGCAAACCCAATAAAGAGCACGGTGTGTTCTGCGGAAACTGCAGTTATTATGTAAAGGATGAGACTATCATGAGCTCTTTCCCAGATATACCCGGGGCAGATGTTATTAATGATAACGAAGCAGAAAAGAAAATTATAATAGTAAAGCTTGATGCAGTTGGCGATGTTCTGAGAACAGCATCTATACTGCCGACCCTTAAGGAGAAATTCACTGACTGCACCATAACATGGATCACCAAAGAACGCTCTTATGAAGTACTTAAAGATAACGAAATGATAGATGAGATATATTTTACTACCGATGAGCTTGAGCATGTTACCAATGAGCTTTATGATGTTGCAATAAACCTGGATAGCGGTAAAGAGAGCTGCGAAATAATGAACACCATTAACGCTAAAACAAGGTTCGGATATTATACAGCAAACGGCAAACCATATCCTTTGAACACACTTGCAAATGAATGGTACCTTATGGGCGTGAACGATAATGTTAAAAAGCAGAACAAAAAAACTTACCACCAGATCATTCACGAAATTTGCGGGTTTAATTATGAAGGCTCGGAGCCCGTTATTTCTATGCCGCCTGAGAAAAGAAAGCGTGCAGAAGAATTAAAACAGAAATTCATACCCGGAATACTCGAAAGAATGATACTTGTAAATCTTGGCGGAGGTAACCGGTGGCAGTATAAAAAATGGACCCGGGAAGGATATACATCGCTTGCAGATATTCTAA
>JAPUEV010000369.1 GCA_027492415.1 Ignavibacteria bacterium | reverse complement strand
AAACATATAAATCTTTTCAGGATTCTGGCTTCCCAGATCTAATTGTCTTACCCAGTTCGTACCGCCATTTGTTGTGCGGAATACACCGCCAACTAATCCATCACTATCTGTTATCCATATTGTATCTTCATTTATAACATACATATTTTGAGGAAATATTCCTGATGTATTAACTAAAATCCAGTTTAAGCCGCCATTAGTTGTTTTTCTCAAAAAGTTGCCACAAACATAGCCTGTATTCAAATTTAGAAATTGAACTCTGTTAAAACCTCCTATTGAATTTGTTGGTCCTGTAAATACTCTATTCCAGAGATCTCCACCATTGGTAGTTCTAAGGATATATGCTGTATCATTTGCAGTATATGGTGTTACAGCAAATCCTGTCAGACTATCAAGAAATGTAATATCTGAAATTGGTCTGTTATTTATATTCGGCATAAACTGCTGGTACCAGTTGCCAACTGCAGGTGAGGCAGGTGTGCCAAGTATTATTTCAGGCATAAAGGCAAAAGTAAAAAGGCAGAAAGCAAAAATGTAAAGCAGTATTTTGAGGTAATTTTTCAAATTATATGGAATTTGATTATTCCAAAATAATAGAAATTATTTGCAAAACAAATATGTAATGCCCTGTATAGGGGTATAAAAAAATCCCCCTATAAACCGGGGGATCTTATCTGAATTTAATTTTAAACTTCCCTTTTTTACTGCAGAACCGGGAGCTGTACAGTTTTCTTCTTAGCCTTTTTCTTTGGCGGCTTATCAATATTCCTTCCGCGCTTAAGCACAATATGCTCTTCCTGCACGTCGGGGTATTCAAAAACCTCGTTCTTAAAGTTACGCAGTATAATCTTTTCCTTATCACGCGCAAGCACGTAATCAGGCAGTAAAGGTATCTTCCCTCCGCCGCCAGGCGCATCAATAACAAACTGCGGTACAGCAAGTCCGCTTATATGTCCGCGCAGGTTATCCATTATCTCTAGTCCTACATCAATTGGTGTGCGGAAGTGGTTTGCGCCCTTGGTCAGGTCAGCCTGGTATATGTAATACGGTCTAACCCTTATAGCCAAAAGCTTCTTCATTAATTCCTTCATTACCTCGGGGTCATCGTTCACACCTTTTAGTAATACTGTCTGGCATCCTACCGGCACGCCTGCATTTACAAGCATTTCGCATGCTTTTGTGCTCTCGGGTGTAATTTCCCACGGGTGGTTGAAGTGTGTATTTACATATATCGGGTGATATTTCTTCAGCATATCACACAGCTGCGGCGTAATCCTTTGCGGAAGTACGCACGGCATTTTTGTGCCAAGCCTTATAATTGATATATGCGGTATCTGGCGCAGCCTTATGAGTACTTTCTCAAGCATTGCGTCTGTTAGCATCAGCGGGTCGCCGCCTGAGAGTATCACATCGTTAATTTCGGTGTGCTGCTCCAGGTACTGGAAAGCCGCTTCAAGCTCGCGCATGTTTATCTTGCTCGAGTCACCTACCTTGCGCTTGCGTGTGCAGAACCTGCAGTACAGGCCGCACTGGCTGGTTGTTAAAAATAAAGCTCTATCCGGGTAACGGTGAGTAATATTAGGAACCGGGCTCATTTCATCTTCATTAAGCGGGTCTTCTGCTGCATCAATATCATAAAGCTCCACTTCATCGGGTACTGCCTGCAGCCAAATTGGATCGCCGGGATAGCGGATGAGGCTGAGGTAGTACGGGTTTATCCTCGCCTGGAAAAAATCATCCAGCCTTTCGGCAACTTCTCTTTTGATTCCGAACTGATCGACAAGCTGATCTACTGAGCTGACGCTTTGTTTTAGCAGCTGCTGCCATAGTTCCATAAAATATTAACTCCTTTGTTTGTTTTTTGGATTCCCTTTATCATTTTAAAAATGACCCCGGGTTTCACAGGGCACCGTACTATATTTTCCGGTTACCTTATCTAAAGAGGCTTTCTCTCAAGATATTTGCGGTAAACATATAAGTCGTCACCGCTTCTGTAAAAATCTTTTATGATAGTCTGAACTTCATAACCGTTCTTTAAATAGAACTTCCGTTCGTTTTCGTATTCCGGCTTTCCGCTCGTCTCTATCAGTATAATTTTTCCGCCGTTATTTAACAGGTCCTCTTCCATATGCCTTATGAGTCCAGAGCCTAAACCCTTACCGTGAATGGTTGGGTCTACAGCTATCCAGTATAAGTCATATGTCCAGTCTGTCAGCGGTCTTTTACCATAACAAATATAACCTGCTGTCTCATGCGTGTCATCCGTTTCGTAGACATAAATAATATAATCAGTCTGTTTCGCATCGTTCAGGTAAACATCAATAAGCTCAATTGCAACTTTTATCTCATCATCATTAAAATGCTTAGTATCAGTAAGTATCCTCTGAATCTTATCTCTATCGTTCTGTATTAACTTCCGTATCATTTTCATTATTCACAGACAGGAATGTCTGTGCTACTTATATTTCATAAAAAATCCGCAATCTGCAATCACAAATCCGAAATCACTTAACTCCCCACCTCTTTAACGCAAAACCTATTATCTGCTGAATCAAATAGCTGTATTCCCACCCGTGCGCCTTTGCGCTGCGTGTAAAGCCTGTATCTTCGGGTACATCGCTTGCAATATCCGGATTCGGGTTCAGCTCAAGCACATACGGCACGCCATCCTTTAATCTCATATCAACCCTTGCGTAATCAGCGGCGCCAAGCAATTTATAGACCTTCTTTGCGGTATCCTGTATTACCTGCACTTCCTTATCACTCAGGTTCTGCGCGGGGCAAACTGCCTTAGTATTTTCAAACTCAACCGTTTTATACATCCATTTGCTGTTGTAGCTTATTATCTTCGGATAGTCAGCCGGCAGCCCGGTAAAATCTATCTCGCTTATGGGGAAAGTTACCAGCTCATCATTACCAACCACCGATACATTTATTTCCCTGCCTTCGATGTATTCTTCTACCAGTGCGGGCTGTTTATGCTCTTCCAGCACGTATTCAATTCTTTTCTTCAGGTCAGCTTCGTTTGTTACCACTGATTCATTGGTTATGCCAATGCTTGCATCCTCACGTGAGGGCTTTACTATCATCGGGAACTTATGCCCGTTCAAGTGTATAGCCGATGTATTAGTAACAAAATGTTTTGCTGTTGGTATCCCGTTCTGGTTAAGAATTGTTTTAACAAGCGGCTTATTCAGCGCAAGTCCAAGTGTAAACGCGCGTGAACCTGTGTACGGAATTTTAAGAAGCTCAAATAGTCCTGCAATGTTCATTTCCTGCGTGGGGTCGCCGTCAACACTTTCGCACAGGTTAAAGATTATATCAGGCCTGTTCTCGTTAAGCTCGGTTATGAGCTTGTTTATATCCAAAGCAACCGGAATTATCTTTGTATTATGCTCTAACGGAGCCAAAGCTCTTTCAACGCTCTTAACTTCATCAAGCACGCCGTACTCGCTCATATCAATGGCATCAGGCAGCGCGTCTATATCAACATCAGTGCCTTCGTATACGGGACCCTGCGCGTACTGCACCGGGTCATTAAATATTATCGATATGTTCAGTTTTTTATTCAATCTTTTACTCATGATTGCGGGCGAAGCGCGGCAATCTCATTAATTAATCTGTTATTATTCTTTTGTCACCCTGCTACGCCTTTAGAAATTTATTTCAGGGTCTGTTTTTAGATGCTGAAACAAGTTCAGCATGACACAATCTTTGTTTTACGTTTCACATTTGACGTTTCACGCTTTTAATCCGTAACGTTCTATCGCGCCATTTAACACAGCCTGTATCAGCCCGTCATAATCAATGCCAACTTCCCTTGCAGCCTTGGGGAAGCATGAATTATCATCCGGGTTCGGTAAAATTCCCGGCAGCGGATTTATCTCAATTATATACGGCTCATTGTTCGCGTCACATCTTACATCCATCCTTGCCCAGTCTTTTATTCGCAAAGCATGATAAGCCTGCTTGCAGATCTCTTCAATTCTGCGGGTCAGCTTATCGCTTATCTTAGCCGGGCATGAAAATATATCAAGCTTGTTTTCCCTGGTATCAAAGAACCATTTTACCTCATATGAATAGATCTTTGGGAAATCAGCCGGCAAACAATCTAAGTTTATGCCAACTATAGGCAAAACACGCACATTATCGCCATTTCCAAGCAGGGCTACTGTGAACTCCTGCCCGTCAAGAAAATCCTCTATTATAGAGTGTTGATTGTAATTTTCCTTAATTCTTGTTATTTCGCGATTTAACTCCTCGCGGTTATTAACCACACTACTATTATATATACCTTTTGATGAGCCTTCGTGAAGCGGCTTTACAAATGCGGGGTATTTTACCTTTGGGTGACCGTTTACATGGCTATCAGTGATAAAAAAGCCGGGATTCGGCACACCGTAATAGGTCAATATTTCCTTGCACCTGGATTTATCGTGGCAATTGCCAATTGTGATGGGATCGCTGGCAGTATAGGGTATGTTAAGCATTTCAAGCATTGCGGGGATGTGTGACTCCCTTGATGCGCCGCCAAAACCTTCAGCCATGTTAAAAACTATATCAGGCCTTGTTGTACGCAGCATTTCAAACGCATTTTCATCAGCTTCAATGCGGATAACTTCATGTCCCGCTTTTTTAATTGCTGATTCAACTGCAGAGATGGTTTCTTCATCATCCCACTCAGCATAAACATCGCTTAAGCGGTGAGAGTAGTTGCTGACCAGATTATCGTCAACATAACTTTCATTGGGAACCTTAATTTCCTTTCCTTCGGAAATTGGTTCATCTGAGCTGTGCTCTTTTTTTATATTGTAAGTAAATCCTACCCGCAAAAAATTTTTGGCTTCTTCCTTACTTTTAATTTTATTTTGATGTGAACTTTTTTAATTCTGTTTTCCATACTTCCAAAAACTTTTCAGTTAAAAATTTTTTTATGGTACAGTAATCACATTCAAAACTCTTTGCAAATATAACATTCTAACACTCATAGTCAATAGGTAAACACAAAAAAATGAAAATAATTTTCAAAAAACTTTTTCAGAAAAATTTATTGCAAAAAATATTTTACAACCTATCGTGCGCCGCGAATCATTCATAAAATAATTTACAGCCTCTCGTGCCACGAAAAGCTCTTAAATTAACTTGTAACCTCTCGTGCCACGAATAGATCACTCGATATTTAAGAAAGAATTTTTTTCCTTTTACCGCAGACCCGCAGTAAAGAAACTATTTTTCGTGGCACGAATATCTTTTTGAGCTTTACGAAGCAAAACCAAATCTACCAAAAGCAGACATATTGTTAATTGTTGAGCTTTACAAAGTAAAGCGAAATCTGCCGAAGGCAGACAAATTGATAATTGTTAATTGAATTGAACTTACTGACAAATAGAAGTATTTTTGCAATCAGAAAGAAAAATTATGTTCGATAAATTAGAAAAAGTAAAAGAGCGATACAACGAAATTGCAGAGCTGCTCAACAAGCCCGAAACCATAAACG
>JAPUEV010000368.1 GCA_027492415.1 Ignavibacteria bacterium | reverse complement strand
TTTCAACTTTCTTATCATCATTTGCATTCTGCTGCTGTCCTTCAGCTCCCGCATTTGGATTTGCACCTTCCCCGCCTGCACCCGGCGCGCCGGTTGCCTGGCTGTACATCTGGGTTGATGCTTCATTCCATGCAGCGTTAAGAGCTTCGGTAGCTGATTTTATTTCATCTGTATTGGTGCCCTTTGCTGCTTCTTTAAGCCTGCCAAGAGCTGCATCAAGCTTGCCCTTCATATCAGGTGTAAGCTTTTCGCCGAATTCCTTCATCTGCTTTTCAGTCTGAAAAATAAGGCTGTCAGCATGGTTCTTGGCATCAACTTCTTCGCGTCTTCTCTTATCTTCGCCTTCATGTTCCTTAGCGTCTTTTCTCATCTTTTCAACTTCAGCATCACTTAATCCGCTGGAGTGAGTGATCTTAATTGACTGCTCTTTTCCGGAAGCTTTATCTTTTGCAGCTACGTGCAGGATACCGTTTGCATCTATATCAAGAGTTACCTCGATCTGCGGTATGCCGCGCGGTGCCGGGGGAATGCCATCCAAATGGAACCTTCCAAGTGTACGGTTATCCTGCGCCATGGGACGCTCACCCTGCAGAATATGTATTTCCACCGAAGGCTGGTTATCAGCCGCTGTTGAATACACTTCTGTTTTCTTTGTAGGTATGGTTGTATTGGCATCTATCATTTTTGTCATAACTCCGCCAAGTGTTTCAATACCCAGTGAAAGTGGTGTTACATCAAGCAGCAGAACATCTTTTACATCACCGGTAAGTACACCGCCCTGGATAGCTGCGCCAATTGCCACAACTTCATCGGGATTTACACCTTTGTGAGGCTCTTTTTTAAAGAAGTTCTTAACTGCTTCCTGAACTTTAGGAATTCTTGTTGAACCGCCTACGAGTATTACTTCATCTATCTGGTCAACTGAATATCCTGAATCTGCCAGCGCTTTTTTGCACGGCTCCATAGTTCTCTGTATCAGGTCATCAACAAGCTGCTCAAACTGAACGCGTGTTACTGTCATATCAATGTGTTTCGGCACACCGTCAATTGCAGTTATGTACGGCAGCTTAACATCAGCCTGCGTCTGGCTTGAAAGGTCGCATTTAACCCTTTCAGCTTCAACTTTTAATCTCTGTAATGCCATCGGGTCTTTTCTTAGATCAATACCTTCAAGCTTTTTAAATTCATCAGCAAGGTAATCCACCAGGCGCTGGTCAAAATCATCACCGCCTAAGTGAGTATCGCCGTTTGTAGCTTTAACCTGGAAGTTTCCTGTGCCTTCGATCTCATATAACTCTAATATAGATATATCAAAAGTACCGCCGCCAAGATCATATACTGCTACTTTTTCATCTTTTTTCTTTTTATCAAGTCCGTAAGCCAAAGCTGCGGCAGTAGGCTCATTGATAATTCTTTTTACTTCAAGACCTGCAATTTTACCTGCATCGGTAGTAGCCTGTCTCTGTGCATCGTTAAAATAAGCAGGTACAGTGATAACAGCTTCTGTTACTTTCTGCCCTAAATAATCTTCAGCGGTCTGCTTCATTTTCTGAAGGACCATTGCTGATATTTCGGGTGGTGAGTAAACCCTGTCACCAATTTCAACCCTTGCAGTATCATTTTCGCCTTTTACGACTTTGTATGAAACTTTAGAGATCTCATCTGATACTTCATTGAATCTTCTTCCCATAAATCTCTTTATGGATGATACTGTGTTCTGCGGGTTAGTAACTGACTGCCTTTTAGCTGCCTGTCCTACCAAACGCTCGCCGCCTTTGGTGAAAGCCACAACTGAAGGTGTAGTCCTGTGCCCTTCTGCATTAGGAATTACAACGGGGTCATTGCCTTCCATTACGGCAACTACCGAGTTGGTTGTTCCTAAATCGATTCCGATAATTTTTCCCATAGTTTGTTTATTCTTTCTTTTATTTATGACCGGTTACTCATATATAACCGTATCAATTTTTTATTTTTAAAACTTATTTTATTAAAAAACTTTTTTTATAATTCTGATAATTCTTTTAAAGCTTCATCTCTTTCAGGAAAGTCCATTTCTGAAGCAATTTTAAAAAGCTCTTTAGCTATTAAAGCTCTTTTTAAACTCTCTTCATGCTTTCCTTCAGCTTCATATATCATAGCTTCTTCTTTTATTATCCTCGCAGAGCAGTATATCTTTTCTGCTTCTGACTCTTTGTTCCGGCTGAATACGTATTTTATTCCGCTTGAGCCCAGTGATACCAGTTGTTCTGTGCTGAAGCCTGTAACCTGCCGGCTTAAGGCATCAAGCTCTTTGCCTGCATCACCAACCTGTTTGGAATCTCTTAAAAGAACGATCTTTAACATTGACCTGATAAAATCTTCCAGCATCCGCATTATGTAGTCTTTTCTGAACATATCTTCCTGTATGAGATTGCTTCGCCGCTTACGCTCCTCGCAAAAGATTCTACTTTTCAATAAATCAGCGCCGGGGGACCATCAACCCCGGCGCTTTTAATAAATTAAGCTAAGTTACAGCTTAACGTTACATCAATTAACCAATTAACAACTTAATAACAAGCTAACATTTAAACATGAAAACAAATTTAGAACTTATTTTGAAGCTTATTTTATTTCGATCTGCTTTTCAACGATCTTAGCTTCTTCAGTTTTTGGCAATGTAATATTTAAAACACCTTCTTTGTATTCAGCAGAAATTTTATCAACTACTACTTCAGAAGGAAGGGTAAAGCTTCTTGTGAATGAACCGTAATTTCTTTCTGTCCTGTAGTAATTTTTCTTTTCATCTTTTCCTTCTGATCTTTTTTCGCCGCTGATGGTTAATACATCACCAACTAAATTGATCTTAATATCATTCTTGTCAACACCGGGTACCTCAGCATGAACATATAAATTCTCATTATCTTCAGTAACATCAACCCTGGGAGAAAATGTACTGCTCCCGAATGGCTTAATGCCCCACTCGCCCAGATCAGGCGCATTAAAGTTTTCAAAGAATTTCTTTAAATTCTTATCTACTGTTAAAGATGCTTCTGCTGCAGGTCTCATTTTGATAAATGTCATTTTTAAAATCTCCTTATTTATGTTTATTTATATTATTAGTTTTGTTGTGAACATTCATATTATATACAAGACCTGTGCCAAACTATTTATTCAGTTTAAACCGAATTTTTGGCATTTTAATAAAATCTATACTTGACAAATTGTCCAACAAATATGGCGTTTTTTACATTTTTGTGAAATATTTTACACATTATACGAAAAATTGTCACTGCTTGATTTTCAAATAAATATTAACTTATTTTGTAAATCTACTCAGTAAATTAAACAATACAAATCATGCAAAAGGATACAGTTTATACTAAAAATGCACCGGAGCCAATTGGTCCGTATTCACAGGGAATTTACGTAAGCTGGGATACGCAGCAAATGCTCTATACTTCAGGGCAGGTTGCCATTGATCCCAAAACCGGCAATTTTATTGATGGCGGAATTAAAGAACAAACCAGGCAGGTACTTGAGAACATTAAGGCACTGCTTACCGAGGCTAAAACTGATTTTAAGAAAGTAATTAAAACCACGGTATTTATTAAAAATATGGATGACTTTGCTGCTATGAATGAGGTTTATGCGGAGTATTTTGGTGAATCAAAACCGGCACGCTCAACAGTGGAAGTTTCAAGGCTGCCGAAAGATGCTCTTGTTGAAATTGAAGTAATTGCATATATTTTCGGTTAGTATTTTTCCTGATTTTCGGATTTTCTATATTGTTTTTATTCGTTAAGTTTGTAGTATAACTAACCTATTTAAATCCTATGCGTACAGACATAATAGAAGTAAAAGAAAAAACCCTTAAGGTATCATTGATGGCCGAGACATTAATAGCCTCGGAAATAATAAAGCTTGCCGGTGAAATTAATGAAAAGATAAAGCAGGGCGAGAAGATCTATAATTTAACTATCGGTGATTTTGACCCGAAGGTTTTCCCTATACCCGCAGAGCTTGAAGAAGAAATAATTAAAGCTTACACAGAACATGAAACCAACTACCCTCCCGCAGACGGAATGCTTGAAACAAGGAAAGCTGTTGCAAACTTCCTGAAGGAAAAAGAAGGGGTTGATTACGATCCGGCAACAGAAGTACTTATGTCAGCCGGCGCAAGACCGCTTATTTATGCTGTTTACCAGACTATTGTTCAGCCTGGTGATACTGTTGTTTTCCCGGTGCCCTCGTGGAACAACAATCATTACACCCACCTTTCACACGCTAAGAAAATTGAAATTAAGGCAACACCTGAAAATCATTTTATGCCTACTGCCGCTGACTTGAAGCCGCATTTAAAAGGCGCAGCGCTGGTATCACTGTGTTCACCTTTGAATCCGACAGGCACAACATTTTCAAGGAAAGATCTTGAAGAGATATGTGAGCTGATAATTGAGGAGAACCATTCACGCAAAGAAGGCGAAAAGCCGCTCTATATGCTTTATGACCAGATATACTGGGTTTTAACCTATGGCGATACTGAGCATTACAACCCGGTATCCCTGATACCTGAAATGAAGAATTACACAATTTTCATTGATGGCTTATCAAAAGCATTTGCAGCAACCGGTGTAAGGGTCGGCTGGTCAGTTGGACCCGCACGCGTGATAGGCAAAATGAAATCAATACTTTCACATCTTGGCGCATGGGCAGCAAAAGCTGAACAGGTTGCAACTGCAAGGTACCTGAACAGGAAAGCTGATGTTGAGAAATACCTTACCCGCTTCAAAAAAGAAGTACATGACAGGCTTGACGGATTTTATGACGGCTTTATGGCATTGAAAAGCGAAGGCTATAAGGTTGATGCAATTGCGCCGCAGGCTGCAATTTATTTAACTGTTCAGTTCGATCTGCACGGAAAGAAAAAAGCAGATGGCACTGTGCTTGTAAACACAAAAGATATTACAAAGTACCTGCTTGAAGAAGCGCGCGTTGCAATTGTACCATTTTCAGCATTTGGCGATGATGAGAACAGCACATGGTACCGCTTATCTGTTGGCACCTGCAGGCTTGAGGAAGTAAAAATGGTAATTGAAAGCTTAAGAAGCGCTTTAAGCAAATTAAGTTAATATTATAATTCACACGGCGGCAAATTGCCGCCGTTTTAGTTTACATTAAGTTTATACATTTATATTTTCCTTTAAACCTATACGCTTACACAAACTTTTAAATCTTTCATTTTCAAAAAGATCTTTAAAGGAAACCGCAAATTTCAGCAGAACAACCGCTCCTATCTTTTCATCTGCCGCCTTTTCAAGAAATTCAACAGCTTTTTCATGCTCACCGGCAAACGTATGTAAATTAGCAAGGTCCCACAGGTCAGCTGCTTTTTTACCGGTTTCAATTTCTTTCAGGTAACCGCTCAGCACCTGCTTTGCCTTTTCCGGAAAACCGGTTTTGCTGTATAGCAAGGTTCTAATGTTCATTTTGCTAAGCCATTTGTGACCTTCATCTATTTTGGTATTAACAT
>JAPUEV010000367.1 GCA_027492415.1 Ignavibacteria bacterium | reverse complement strand
AATGAACGCGGAGGTCCGTTTCCCGCTATTCCGCTACCTGATACTTGGACTTCTCCCGCTCGGTTTCCAGAATATCCAGGGAGTTATATTCACAGATATAGGTACAGTGTGGAGCGATAACAAAAAGCTGCAGTTCTTTGAAGATAACAACGGGCTTAAAACCAAGGACCTGTTAATTGGCATGGGAATCGGAACAAGATTATTTTTCCTCTACTTCCCGATGAAGCTTGATATAGCATGGTCATATGATATGCAGCGCTTCTCAAAACCCAAGTACATGATCTCTATTGGAGCAGACTTTTAGCTTCATCTCGAGCTTGTCGATGGGTATTATCCACGAAGGCTGAGATCCATATTTTATTAAAAGGGTGCAATTGCACCCTTTTTTTTTTACCTGCACTCACCTTTCAACGCCTGCCTTATATGCCAGCGCCAATAATAAGACCGGGCAGAAGGATACGGATCTTGTTTTTAGAAACTGATAAAATAGTTTAAAAGCGAGATGCTGAAACAAGTTCAGAATGACAAAATAAGTTTTACTGAATAAATAAAATTAACCCTGTATCCTGCAAAATCTCAAGAAGCCATACTTATCTTTACAAACTTTTAGCTTACACTAAACACGTTATATAAAAATATCAGCATATTTAAGGCTGTACTAGCAGAGTATATTTGTATAAGGATTCACTAACTTTTACAATTTAAGAACTAACTGCAAAGTTCAGGTTATCTATATTATTACAGAAAGTGTCACAAAGGAAACCGCGTTCCTGAAAACCCCTATTACTCTTCCAAAAAGCGCCTTGCAAATAATCACCCCTATTTACCCGGATAACCAGGGTTATTACATCTGGTACCGGGAAAGTATTCCGGAGCATATTGATTCACAAACAATAAATTCAGAACATACGCTTTTATATTACTCCGATAGCACGGGTGATAATATCAGAGGCGAGAGCATACATGTAAAGATATACCTTGTATTTCTGGTATTTATGATATTAATGATGCTGGTTCTACCTCTATTGGCAGGATAAACAGAGTTATAAAGAATTTACAATGGAGAGGTTATGCGCTGGCTGGGATTGAAGCATATAAATAAAAAAGACCCCGCCTTAAGCGGAGCCTTTTTAACTTTAATATAAAATAAAAGATCTGTTAATTCCTATTTATTTGAAGCCGTACCGTTAATTTTTCCGGGGTTAATAATTGCTTCATAATCTGTTTCAGAAAGTACCTGCGGCTTGTATTCAACCCCTGACTGCTTTAAAATTTTCACAAATACTTTAAGATGATTCTGCGTTGCTTTTTCCATCTGTGCAAATACTTTTATTATCATCTCTTCACTTTGGTTCTTAATTCTTTCTCTAAGCATTGTAAGATCTTCTTCTTCCATAAGTGCGGCAGTGTTAAGCGCGCACAGATCAGAGATACATCCTTTTACAGTATAATCATCATACAGCTTCTGTATATCCTTATCTGTGTATTTACCTTTTACTGAATTTAATTTTTCATCGGGTAGTGTGATATTATATTTTGCAAGAAGCTCCTGAATGCGCTGCATGTGTATGGCTTCGCTTTCATTCACATCGCTAAATACTTCAAGCTGCCACCTTTGGTAGAATTCCGCATACAGGTCACATGTCATTTTCTTTTCACTCAGCATTTTTATAAGCATTTTCTCATCGGTACCTGTACCAGCCATTAAAATATTTATCGCTGCCAGGATATAAAGCAAACCCGCTGTTTTTATTATTTTCGTCATAATTTTAAGCCCCTTTCAAATATTTAATACAATCTAAATGAAATCTAAACTAATTCTTAATACAAATCTAATGTAATTCTAACGGTTAGTCAATGACCTTTGTCATAAATCTTATCCATAAACCTTTTATAATCAATATGTTAAATTAACATTAATGTGTTAGGAATTATAATATTGTGTTAAGAGGAATTTTGTAAATTATTGATAAATATGTAAAATAGATATGAATCATTCGTAATTATGATTAATAATTTTTACACTTTAAAGCGTTTAAATGCAGTTTTTACTCTAAAAAATTTAATATTATTTATCCAGGTTTATAAAAAAAAACGGGCTTATTAAGCCCGTTTCTGAATAAAGTACACTGCCAATTGGGGGGCAGTACAGCAAATATAGTTGCGAAGCGTTTAGTCCGGCTGCCCGTTCCTGTCATTATCAACAAAACACTTAAAGTTATTATTGATGTTATCCTTTATGTTATTTTCAATATCATTTAAATTAGCCGGGTCCATCGGGTCTATATATATGTTTGTGCTGCTGATGAACCATAAATACGGCTTAATTCTAAGTGTTATGTTGGCTCTGCCTGTTTCTGATACCTGCAGATGGCCCGGGAATGTTATTTTCTGGTGAGCTGATTTGTTTGATTTGAAGACAAATGATACACCGTTATACCTGCCTTTTACAACTATCGAATATCTGCCGTTTATATCTATGAAATCAGGGTCAGATATAGTTTCACTATCTTCAAGCTTATGGATATCAAATTTAACTTTATCATAAGTACCTGCGGGTATCATAGCAGTAGTTATAACATTAACGCCGGTTGTCATATTAAGGTATAATATATACGGTCCAACCTTAAAATTGGTTGAATCTTGATTAGCGTTTGCAACATTAAGCTTTATATCCTTTATGAGTACTTTTACAGTATCAAGCACCAATATACCGATATTATCAGCTGTGGTATCGCTTGAGCCCATTACGCTCATATCAAGGTTATCTGTTTGTGTTGTTGTTACATTATTATCTCCGCATCCGTTTGCGATTGCCAGTATAAGCAATGCTGCGATAGGGAGCATTATTTTGGTGAAAAACGCCTTAAGTCTTAACATTTTAAAACCTTTCTTTAATTTGTAATTAGATCGTTTGGTTTATTAATGATTATTTTAACAATTGTTAATCGAAAATGATGCTTTATTTATGTTTACCTTTATTCCTGCTGCCATTATCCTTACCAGGTTTATCATTACCGGAATTATCCTTTTGAGTGCTATGGCTATCGTTACCTTTGGAATTACCCTGGTCATTTCTGAATTTTTTATTGCCTTTTTCTTTGCCGCCTTTTTTATCGCTGCCTTTATTATCATTACCTTTATCATTATTACCTTTACCGTTATCCTTCTTTACATTACCGTTATCTTTACCTTTTTTATCGTTACCCTTTGTTTTATCATTTCCTTTTTGATTATCATTGCCTTTTTGTTTATCGTTGCCTTTGCCTTTATCCCATGACCTTCCATTATCTTTATTTTTACTGTTGTCATTATTCTTACCGCTGTAGTTATTCTTACCGCCGTCTTTCATTTTGCCGTCATCAATATATTTGCGGTTAAAGTTATTGTTATTCCCTTTGTTATCCATCGAAGTTTCGTTCTTTTTGTTCTCACTTCTCCATGTTTCTGTCTTGACTTTGGCATTATCGTATGTTACAAAAGTACCCGGAGCTGTTACAATTTTTGTGACTTTTCCGCGGTGCTTTACTTTTTTGAATTCGGGTGTAAAGACCCTGTATTCCGTAGTAGTATATGATACCTGTGAAAGGCTGACTACCGGATTTATTGCAACCATACCAATAGGAGAAGTATAATAATTCTGGATAACAGTAACATCAGGGCCGCGGTTTATGATGGTATTATTTGTAACCATAACGCCATCCAGCCTTCGCCATTCTTTAATGACAAAACCGTGTTTATTCTGCCTGTAAACATAGCGGTAAACATCTGGCTCAACAAAATATCTTTTTTCCACTACTACATATCTTTCTTCAACAACAGGCGGAGTTATTATTGTATTATTAACTATATATGTGCTTGGCGGAACCGGCTGCCATGCTATGTAATCATTCTGCTCACGCCAGTCAACCCATGCAGGCGACCAGACCCTGCCCGGTACCCATACCCAGCCAACTGATGGGGACAGCACCCACCTGCCGTAATGATGTGTGATTTCTTCAGGCTCACTGGCAGCATGGAAATACCAGCCCTGAGTGGTGTTAACCCACTGGCCGTTGCTGTACGGAACGTATTCAACAGGCTCAGCTTCGGTTGTAGAAAGTCCAACTGCCAGATTTGGTGCCGGCTTCCATACAAAGAATGCGCCGAAATCAACATCATCAGCATACGCCTCTTTCACTCCAAAGAGTTCAGAAATTGTTATAGACCTGTGACTCCCGTTAAATCCGGAAGATGTGCCTTTGGTGAGATCAACACCTATATCCCTGCCTTTGACTTCTATCCATTCACCATGCGGAGCAAGCTCATCATAGAATTCTTTATAATCAACTGTAAGAAGGTCCTCATCCGTTTCAGTGAAATCATCTTTGTTCACCTGTTCCATTTCAGCTTCATTTATGGTTTTATCAGAGGTCTCATTATTTTTTTTACTGCAGGAAATGAGTCCAAGAAAAATAAACATAACCGAAAATATTGCTGCTGTTTTAATTTTATTCATATTGTTTATTCCTTTCAGAATAAATAAAAGCAGAACTTAAATAATAAATTCTGCTTTTATTTATATATTAATTTTTTAAAGCTTGAAATCTACGCCAAGCTCTAAGGTATTAAAATCATTATTGCCTAATCCAAGCCTTACTGAGCCGGCAACTTTAGGACTGAAGAAATATCTCATACCAAGCTGTCCCCATAACCATGCGCCGCTTGAGTAAGATACATCAGTAACATACACAGCGTTCCTGGTGACATCTGTGTAAGTATTATTAACATAGTTATAGCCCGCTACCAGTCCAAGGAAAGGCACGAAGCTGCCGTCTCCTATCTGGTTAAAATTATAGTTAAGCTGAGCACCGAATGATGAGAACGAATATTTCCTTGAATCACCGTTTCCATACGTATTTGTAAATGTATAATATCTGAATATTCCGCCGAGACCTAATGTACCAACGCCAGCCTGCGAGAGCTGTGATTCAAAATTAACACCAAACATAGGTACTTCGCCTTTTGCCCAAAATCCAACTGAGCCTCCCAGCAGGTTATCTTTTTCCTTTAACTGACTGAATGATGTAAAGGTTAAGATTAAGATTAATGCCGATAATATTTTAATATTGATCTTCATTTTGTATCCTTTCCTGTGGTTTTCTATTAATAAATTTTTAAAAAATTTTTGAAAATTAATAAGATATAATAATACAATTATTGTGCCAAATGAAATTTATCTGATTGTTATTTATTTTAAGGGTAAAAACTGCCGGAGTGTTACTGCAATGACAATAATGTCATACTAAGATTGAGGTGTAAGCGGATATTTTTTCAATAAATTAGCGTAATAAACTAAACTATGAGCCATTTTTTTAGCCATCACTTTAGATGCTTTATTTTTGAGACGGTCAGCCCTGTTATTTGCAGGAGGCTTTCCAACTTCTCCTACCCAGTATGTGCAGGCTTCAGGAGGGATAGTAAAATTCATAAATGTTAATACAGAAAGTATTGATCCAAGTGTAGCCTGAGCGCCGTCTTCACTGCC